>CAZTVY010000022.1:5015-16017 GCA_964617235.1 uncultured Rikenellaceae bacterium
GAGCAACAAAGAGATGTATGAATTAGCAAAACTGATTGATAAGCAGGTGAAGCAAGCCGATACCTCGGCCAAAACATTGGAGGTTGTTGACCCTATAACCGTTACTATTGACTCAATGGCCCGAAAAGCGGATTCCACAATGTGGCAGGAGATGCGTCCTGTTATTCTTACTGCCGATGAAATAAAGGTTGACGAAGAATTGAATAAAAAACTTCAGCAAAAAAATGACTCAACCGAAAACGATTCGCTAAAACTGAAAGACCAAAGTTTATTTAGTACAATTACCTTTGGGAAAACATGGCGAAATGCAGACAAGAAACAAACTATTCGTTTCTCAGGATTACTTAGCCCAAATGAGTTTCGCTTTAATACCGTAGATGGCTTTGTTGTTGGATCAACCTTTAGCTACCGAAAAGACTTTACAAACAATTCCTTCTATATAAGACCTTCAGTTTCGTATGCTTTTTCTAGAAAAGTTCCAATGGGAACCGTGTCCAGTTCCCTAACATATGCTGGCATGAAAAGGGGAACGGTCTGGCTAAACTTCGGCTATACTAGTATGGACTTCAACCAGAATGTAGGTGTATCGAATATAACCAACACTGTAGCATCGTTAGGCTTTGGGCGTAACTACATGAAACTTTTCGAAAATAGATATATCAGTATATACAACAGAATAGACCTGCTTAATGGGCTTGAACTCTACGTAGGGGCAACTTTCTCGAACCGTAAAATGCTCGATAATAATACTGATTTCATTTTTATCAACAAGAATAGGAATTGGTACACACCAAATGTTCCTATAAACCACCTGTTAAATTCAGAGAACTATGGCAATAATAAAGCATTTATTGGAACCATAAGATTGAGCTATACTCCATTCTACCATTACAGAATTAGCGAAAACCGAAAAAGGATGTTATACTCAAAATACCCTACACTTAGGTTAAATGCCAAGTTTGGAGTTCCCGGTGTATTAGAGTCAAACTCCAACTTTATCAACCTAGAGGCAGCTATCTCGCAAACCATAAATTCAGGCCCAGGTAATAGATTCTCATATAATTTGATTTACGGTGATTTTATTACAAAAAACAAATTATACTTCAACGACTTTGCCCATTTCAACACCCAAATAACGCCTGTAACGGTTCGCTCATTCAACAATAGTTATCAAAACATAGATTACTACGAGAGGAGCACAAACTCCCGATACGGTCAAATCCTAATAAACTACAACACTCCATACCTAGCTTTAAAGTATTTGCCATTCCTAAGCAACCGAATGTGGGAGGAAAACTTACACTTCTCATCGCTATTTACAAAAGACTTCAAACCTTACTATGAGATTGGCTACTCAATGAGTCAAATTGGAGCGCTTGCCAGCGTTGGTGTTTTTGCTGGATTTGAAGGACAAAAATTCTACAGTATAAATGTAAAACTATCACTACTGCTTATTGGATTTGACATGTAGGGGCATATAACTTATTCCATAACATAAATTATAAACTAACAATCCTCATAGTATAATTCTGAAAGGAATTATACCTTTGTAACGTTTTTCTTCGGGGCAGGGTGTAATTCCCTACCGGCGGTTAAAGTCCGCGACTCCCTATTAACGTAGGGACTGATTTGGTGAAACTCCAAAACCGACAGTAAAGTCTGGATGAGAGAAGAAAATTAAATTATATCCGAGCGTTATCCTTAAAACAAGGAATGCTTTTGCCCTGAAGTATTACTATTAACCACTAATGTTCAAGGGCAAAATGAAAACAATTCAGCAATTCGGCATCGACTTCAAAGCACGTATAGAGAATGCTATTCACAAACTGCAAAACGGACAGGGCATTCTACTTGTAGATGATGAGGACAGAGAAAATGAGGGCGATATAATTTACGCCGCAAAAAGTATGTCCGTTAAGGATATGGCCTTAATGATAAGAGAATGCAGCGGAATTGTTTGCCTGTGCCTAACTCCCGAGAAAGCTGCAAAACTAGAGCTTAGGCCAATGGTTGAAAACAACGGAAGCAAAAATCAAACAGCATTCACAATCTCCATTGAGGCAAAAGAAGGTGTTACTACAGGCGTTTCGGCAAAAGACAGAATATGTACAATTAGAACCGCCATTGCCGATAATGCAAAAGCATCGGATTTAGTTCATCCTGGGCATGTATTTCCTTTGGTAGCAAAAAGCGGAGGAGTTATTGAACGTAGAGGACATACCGAAGGCAGCATTGACATTGTAAAGCTAGCAGGTTTGGGCGATTCAGCTATACTTTGCGAATTAACCAACGAAGATGGAACAATGGCTAGACTTCCTGAAATAATTGAGTTCGCAGAAAAGCATAGCATGACAGTTGTTACAATTGAGGATATTTACCAATACCGAAAAATGCTGGCCGAATAGGAAAAAAACTAATCCTCCTCGTCCTCATCCGCAGGTTTTGATTTGCCTTTTCCTTCAACAACCACAACAATCTCGCCTTTAACTCCCTTCTTCTCGAAATACTGGGCAACCTCAACGGATGTTCCCCTTGCCGTTTCCTCGTGGAGTTTGGTTAGTTCCCTCGACACGCTTACCTTCCTCTCTTCGCCAAATATTTCAGTAATTTGGTTTAATAGTTTAACCAATCGAAAAGGCGATTCGTAGAACACAATCGTTCTTTCTTCTTCCTTTAACGCCTCAAGGCGTTTATTTCTACCTTTCTTTTGGGGTAAGAAACCTTCAAAAATAAATCTATCCGATGGCAAACCGCTTGCCACTAATGCTGGTACAAAAGCCGTTGCACCGGGCAAACATTCCACCTCAATATCCTGCTCAACGCAAGTTCTAACCAATAAAAAACCAGGGTCCGAAATGCCAGGTGTCCCGGCATCAGAAATTAATGCAACAGTTTCGCCTGCCTTAATTCGCTCGGCAATAAATTCGACAGTTTTATGCTCGTTAAACTTATGGTGCGATTTTAGTGGAGTATCTATCTGAAAATGCTTTAGAAGGAAACTACTCGTTCGGGTATCCTCGGCCAAAATAAATGATGCGGATTTAAGTACCTCTAGGGCTCTTAGTGTAATATCGTTTAAATTACCAATTGGCGTCGGAACTATGTAAAGTTTTGACATATATGTTGATGGTTGTTCGTTGATGGTTGAATGTAGAATTGTTGAGTCCAGTCTTTCCAACTATAAATTTACTCGTCACACTGTCACTCTCTTCACTCGTCACTATATTAAATAAACTTCCTCCTTACCAAATCAATAAACTTGGCTGCATAATCATTGCTCTCTGACCACTCAAAGTTATCCTGTAAGTAGATAATTGCATCATTCAAATCTGCGAATGAATTTAAATGACTGATTGTCTCAGAGTATCTTGCAGAATCGCCATTAAACAGTTCTTTGATGAAAAGGAACTTATCATTAATCCCGATGGCCTTGGTTAAGTCTCCAATAGGCTTATTCTGCAATTTGGTCGACATATCCAACTTTGTAGTGTGCTCGGCAATAATTTCATTTCGAAATTTCTGTTTTCCTTGAAACTTTTCTGCCAAAATCTCGCCTTGTGCATGGTCAGTCTGCTCGGGTTTAAGGGTTTCCTCAAGTTTTGCGCTAGGAATAACCGATGGTTTTTGTGGCTCAGGCTTTGGTTTCTCAATCACCACTTCCGATTTTTTTTCAGGAACAACTGGTGTTGCAACTTTTTCGGGCCTTTCCTCTAAGACCTCAATTACTGGTTCAATTTTTTTAGCAACGCTTTTAGCGGGCTCAGCAGGTTCAACGGTTGTTTCAACACCCAATATTTGACCTGTAAGCAAGCAATCGTAAGCCTTTGCCAACTTGTCCAGAATAATATCGCGTTCAATTGTTGATAACTTTTCTAAGCCAATTGCCCTGCCAATTAACTCGTTTGCCTCATCAATACGGGCTTTTGCGATTTTTAGGTAATCCATAGCGTTTGCTGTAATTTTTCTACTTCAAAAATAAGTTTTATTACTTTTGTATGTATTACAAACGTAAATAATTCATATTTCTTCTGATGCCTTTTCTTGAAAATTCTGTAAGCGGAAAGCGTAAAGGTTGGATTGAGGTTGTTGCCGGCTCAATGTTCTCCGGCAAAACCGAAGAGTTAATCCGTAGGCTTAAACGTGCAAAATACGCCAAACAACGCGTGGAGATATTTAAACCACAAATAGATACGCGTTACTCGGAGCAAGAAGTCGTTTCGCACGATTCAAATTCCATTCATTCTACACCAGTATCATCGTCGGGGAATATTCTTTTGCTGGCGCATAATGTTGATGTGGTTGGAATTGACGAGGCTCAATTCTTCGATATGAATTTACCCAACGTTTGTAACCAACTTGCCGACCAAGGAATACGCGTTATTGTTGCTGGCCTCGATATGGATTTCCGTGGAAAACCCTTCGGCCCAATGCCAAACCTAATGGCAATTGCCGAGTATGTAACCAAAGTGCACGCCATTTGCGTTCATTGCGGCGATTTAGCACACTACTCGCACCGTACCACCGATGCAGAAAAACTTGTTCTGCTAGGAGAAACAGATGTTTATGAACCGCTATGCAGACTTTGTTACAATAAGGTTTTGGCGGAGAGTAAGAAGGTTAAAGAGTGAGGAAGCAGAAGTAAGAAAGTAGAAAATCAAACTACTATTTTTTGCGCCTTTCTGTCTTAGCGTTTAAATTAGAGACTATGCCCAAGGAGATAAGTTTCAAAATAAGCAAATTACAGTTTTGGGCTGTTACATTGCTTATTCTACTGTTTCCTCTATCTTCAAAATACAAACTAATACTCTGGGGCGAAAAAACGCAAGGAACTGTTGTTGACCACAAAAAAGTGGGCTTTGGCCGACTGAGCGAGTACGATACCTATTCCGTTATTCAATTCAACGCAGATGATAGAACCATAAAGATGTATGGCCCTGAGAACACTAAATACGAATTAGGCGATTCTATTACGGTTTACTACAATAAAAATAACCCTCAGAATTGTATGATTTTTTCCTTCACATACATCTATACTGGACGAAGCGCTATTATTCCGTTTGTTTTACTGCTTTTGTGGATAGCATTCTATACCGCTTTTAAGGATAAGCAGAATGTTAAATCAACCTCCCCAAACAAACACCAAATAACCTGAAAATAGCCCGTGGCAGAGTTTCCACTGAATAAATGCCCTATTTAGAATTTGCTCAGCCAAAAGGATATTAATCAACAAAATAAATTATTCATTTCGCAGTCTAATCATTTTTACAGAGAACCAACCCAACACCAATATTATAACGGCCATAATAGCCCACAACCAGACTTTATGTTGGAAGAGCGGAACTTTCCTGCCCACTTCAGAATCCTTTAATATTTGCTGTTCGTCGCCTAATTTAAGTTCAGGTATGTTTTCGGGTATCCGCTCGTGAAACTCAAGAATATCGTAATTGGGCTTGGTGGCAAATCTATTTCCATAAAACATCCAATACTTTGCCAACGAAGTAAACCGTGCAACCAATTCGTAATCATAGCCTTTTACCTCAACCGCTCCTATACTTAACGGAGCATTATCGTAGTTACCCACTTCAACTTTAATTTGCCGCAGGGTTGTGCTGCTGAACTTAAACACATTTTCGCCTAAGGAATTTAAAATCCCCGATGCCAGAATACTATAGCTATACCTCCACCCCTGCTCGGTTTTAACGCTATCGGCCACATACCAAATGGTTACTGGCCGGTAGTAGTCGTATGTATCGTTTACAGCTATCTTTAAATAGGAGACTGGAACATGACTTTGAAGATCAATATTTACTTCGGTTTTCTTATCCTTCTTATTCTGCCTAATTTCTATATTTTTAGGATTGTACGTGCTGTACTTGCCACTTATAATTTGGTGCATAGCAATAGATGCATCGAGCAACACTGGTTGCTCGGCGCTACGAACCAGAAGCCTGTAGTATCGGTACTTGGAGTTTGGAAAGGTAATGCGAGTATACTGAAATGTAGTTTCGTTATTCTGAATGGATAGAATCCGGTAGTTATCGGCAATAACAAACCACTCCTGCTGGTTGTGACTACCCTCAAGTTTTACCCGCCAATCGAAATTAGGCTGAGAAAAATCCAAATTCATTATGTTGATATCCTGAAGTACAGGAATCTCAAAGGTAAAGTAGTAGCCATTTGAGTTGTGCGACTGGTTAAGAGTTTTGAAAGAAACCGATTTCTCCTCTACCTGCTCCGCCATCGACCGAATAAAGTAAGGCGCCTCAACGGTATCGCCATTGGTCATTAACCCATAAATCCGAATATCAGACATTGAGTTATTCAACCTCCCAAAAATATCGCTAGGAAGCGAAATCCGATGCCATTGCTCCGACACACCTATCAACTCACGCTTATAACAATAGCAATCAATCTGAGCCTGCAACTGCAAACCATTAAAAATCAAAAAAATAAATATAAATTTAATCTTCAACATCATCACGAATAATGTGTTTGTATTTATTATATAGAAACGAAATCATAAGAAGGAGTACACCAAGCAGAACAAATACTACTGTTTTAGAAATAGTATTAAGGTGCGATATATCGTAGAAAAATAGTTTTAAAAGCGTGATTCCAAATAGCACAATGGCAACTACCCTAAAATGCTTCTTTTTCCGCCATATACCCATTACAACCAAAGATAAAGCATAAACGCCCCATAGTATGCTGAGTCCAAGTTTATACGATTCCTTCGAGCCAGTAATATCAAGCCAGTGAATCAATTCGCTGCTGAGAATCCAGAGAACAGATAAACTTATCATTAAGTCGACAAATAAAGCCAACCTACGCTTCATAAAAGTTTGCTGTGACAATATATAACTCACGGCCAGCGATATAGTCACAAAAACCAACGATACATACCTTATGCCTATGTAAAAACCTCCTCGTTGGTAATACTCTGCTAAAGTCTGCTCTAGGTAGGTTTCACGGAGCTCGCTAATAGCGTACAATCCAGAGGAAAGAAAAACCAAAATTACCAATGCGTTTAGTATAAAGTTAAATATACCAAACTGTAAATTCTTAATTTTAAAGATATTAACCACCGACAAGATAACACCGAACAGCAAAGTGTAGTTTGCCAGCCATATCACCTTAAAGTTTTTCATCTCATAGTTCCAGAAAGAATCGGGATATTCACTCCCGGCTACATTAATGGAAATGTAGGAATTATTGAACTGCTGCTCCCAGTATGTCGCAATCTCAACCCGAAAAGCATTGTAAAACACAATCAAGCCAACTGCCATTATAGATACAGATACAAGTTGAGATAAACCTTTAGATGCTAAAGCCGAAGTGTACCTATCCTTGGCATTGATATATCCAATAAAACCAAACCCAATGGTAAACAGCATTGATGTTAGAAAGTTTACATTGAATATGGGGGTTAGCACATCGCCCTGTTGACTGTAAGCCAGCATCCAATCGTGCAGTATGCTAAAAACGGATATAAACATTAATGGGTACGACAACTTCTCGTAAATAGGGATATTGCGCGTACGCCCAAGCCAAAACAGCAGAGCCGCTTCGGCTACCCACAGCAGAGTAACCCAATTTCCATTCAGTTGAACGGGTATAGCAATTGTTATAAAAGTTAGCACTAAGGCCAGGATTAGGTAAAACAAGTTCCTATCGGCCAATTTCCGAAGATACACCGTCATACCAACTGCAAAATGGATAAGCGCACTGGCAAGCGTAAACAATCCAAGGAAATCCGCCCCATCCTTATGTCCGTTTAAAATTGCATAGCCAATGCCATAGAAAACAAAGGAGTTAGCAAGCAGCAGAAGCACATCGTGCACTTGAACCTTTTCGCCTTTTACAAGTTTATAGGCGATAAAAATTGCATAAAAAGTCAAAAAGAAAATCGACAAAAAAGTAAACGCCAACTTAAAATGAATGTCAACCTCATACTTTGATGCAAACCAAACAAAAAAGATTAGCCAAGTAAGTCCGAACGATGAGTAAAATAGGGATTTCCAGTACCGTTTAAATGTTATGACCAGAATACCCACGTTAATAATAGCCATATATGTAAACATAACACCCACGCGCCCCGAACCATCACTAAGCAAGAAAGGAATAGCATAAGCACCCACCAATCCAATATGGGCAATTACCTGTTTGTTGTATGTTAATGCAGCAACAACTGTAAATGCAGTAAAAACTACCATCAAGGCAAAAGCTAATAATTGTGGAATCAAATTATAAAAACTATAAGCGCCATAGGTAATAAAGTACAGGGTAGCCATTGCTCCGCTAACCAGCACTGCACTGTAGTTGGTATACTTTTCTTTAAGCTTGATACCGAATCCTAATAGCCCCAAACCAGCCAAATATCCCAGAATAATCCTGGTTAAAGGGCTTATCAAATCGTGCTCAATGGAGTATTTTGCTCCAATGGCAATGCCAATAACAGTAATGGCAATACCAATTTTACTGATTAGATTTTCACCAATAAACTTCTCCCAATCCGTTGTTTGCTTTGGAGGCTTATTCACTGGTGGTTTTGTATCCACAAGTGGTTTGTTGGTGACTGACTCAACCTCAACTAATGGCCTAGTTTCTATATTTTCAATAGGCAAAACTTCTGGCTCAACGGAAACCTCAGAAATTGAAGGTTCAGGTTGACCCAAAGGCTGTACTGCCTCACTTCTCAAACTGCTAATTTCGACTTTAAGGCTATTAATCTCACGTAAGAAATCATCTTGTCGTTTAAGTAATTCCTCAAGCCTAATAGATAGTTGATTTATTCTGTCGTTATTTTCCATAGCGCCAATTGTATTTTTACTACAATTAAAACAAACTGTAAAGTAAAGAATTTTTTACAATTAACAAACCAAAGCCAAACACCCTACTCAACATGGAACAAATAATACAATCCAACACGCAAACTCACAATAGGTTCTTTACTATATCGGATTTTATAACTACTTTTGCCAACCCAAAAACTAACCAAAAATTACAACTGAACATAGCACTATGTGGATAGTTCCATCGATTAAAATCTAAGATATTAATAATAAACTCAAATAATGATTACAGTTTCTGATCTTGCCATTCAGTTCGGCAAAAATGTGCTATTTCAAGATGTAAACCTGAAGTTTACCCCGGGCAACTGCTACGGTATAATTGGTGCAAACGGCGCAGGTAAATCCACTCTGCTTAAAATGATTTGTGGAGATATGGATGCAACCCGCGGCTCTGTGTCCTTTGGGCCAGGTGAACGGCTTTCGGTTCTTCGTCAGAATCACTTTCAGTTCGATGAGTACGATGTGTTAACCACAGTACTTATGGGACATACCCAACTATGGGGTATAATGAAAGAGAAGGATGCGCTTTACGCTAAAACCGACTTTACCGATGCTGATGGTATTCGCGCATCGGAACTGGAGGCACGATTTGCAGAGATGGATGGTTGGAACGCAGAGAGCGATGCAGCCAGCCTTTTAAGCGGCTTAGGAATTACCGAGGATTTGCATAGCAAACAAATGAAAGACCTTAGCGGAAAACAGAAGGTAAAGGTACTTCTTGCGCAAGCACTTTTCGGAAGACCAGACAACCTGCTGCTCGATGAGCCCACCAACGACCTCGACCTCGAAACTGTGAACTGGCTAGAGGGATACCTCTCTAACTTCGATAACACGGTGCTTGTAGTATCGCACGACCGCCACTTCCTCGATTCAATATGTACTCACATTGTGGATATCGACTTTGGTAAAGTGCAACTTTTTTCTGGCAACTACAGTTTCTGGTACGAGAGCAGTCAACTTGCTGCCCGTCAGCAGCAAAACCAAAACCGCAAGGCCGAGGAGAAGCGCAAGGAACTGCTTGAGTTTATTGCCCGTTTCAGCGCAAATGTATCCAAAAGTAAGCAAACTACCAGCCGCAAAAAGATGATTGAGAAACTTAATATTGAGGAAATTAAGCCTTCAAACAGGCGCTACCCCGGTATTATTTTCACCCCAGACCGTGAGCCAGGAAATAGCATTCTGGAGGTTAAAGGTCTTACAAAAAGCATCGATGGCGATTTGCTTTTTAAAGACCTCTCGTTTACGGTTGAAAAGAACGATAAAATCGTATTCCTTTCGCACGATACAAGGGCAATGACCGCCCTCTTCAAAATACTCAAAGGGCATATTGAGCCCGATGCTGGTACATTTGAGTGGGGACAAACCATAACCAAGGTGTACCTTCCATTGGAGAATGAGCATCTTTTTGAGAAACCTATTACGCTTGTGGATTGGCTAGCACAATACTCTTCCGATACCAGTGAACTGTACCTAAGAGGCTATCTGGGCAAAATGCTTTTCTCTGGCGAGGATATCTACAAAAAAGTAAATGTACTGTCGGGTGGTGAGCGTATGCGCTGTATGATTGCCCGTATGATGATTCGCAACGCCAACGTGATGATTCTGGACACCCCAACCAACCATCTCGATTTGGAATCCATTCAGGCTTTCAACAATACTCTAATAAAGTTCAAGGGGAACGTACTAATGTCGTCGCACGACCACGAATTTATTCAAACAGTTTGTAACCGTATAATCGAAATTGGCCCCAAAGGCTCCATTGACAAGAAAATGGATTACGACGATTATATACTCGATGAAAAACTAAAAGAGCAAAGAAAACTACTTTATTTCTAGTATTCATAATTATAGCAATACCCAAAGATGTGTATTTAACCACACGTTTTTGGGTATTTGCTTTTAATTAAAAAACAATATTAAGATTAGTAAATATACTTAGTCAACTAACTTCTTTATTTTATTTTCCAATTGAATTAGTACATTTCTTTTTGAGAGAATTCTAATTACTCCTAGTTCATTACAAATTACAATATCTTCACTAAGGAAGAAATTAAAAACCCTGGCTATTTTTGTTTTTTTAGTATAAATAGTCTCATTATCACTTTTTCTGATGGAAATGTATCCCTTTGATATAATAATCTCATCTAAGT
>CAZTVY010000023.1:0-15998 GCA_964617235.1 uncultured Rikenellaceae bacterium
ATATACAACGCGCTCACCAATTGGCGATTCATTTATTTTGGGGTAAAGCGAATCACCTACCTGAATACCTCCAAGTTCAATCATTGCATCGAGCAGGTTGCCATGCATTGCAGTACTTTTTACATCGTAGGTTACCCAAAGGTACGATTGACCGTTGGGTAGAACTAGGTTTAGATTGTTAAAGTTAACATACCCATTACTGAAATTACTGCTAGCACCAACGGGTGTGCTAGTATTGAAAAAGGTTGTGGGGGTTTGGTATAGTTTAACTCCATTAAGAGAAATGTCCTCGTCGTTGGTATTAAGCGATTTCAGTGCAACCGAATTCAACTTTGCCTCACCAGTATTACCAAAAACTTTAAGTCCAATTCTAAGTATAGGCTCGTTCGATGATCCGCTAGGAATAAATGTGTAATCAGCCTGTGTAACATTTAATTCGCTAATATATCGGGCTTGCTCGCCTTTATCCACAATGGAAATATCATCTATACATGTGCCGTATCCCCAGTTAGTTTGCCCTTCAAAAGCAATGTAGTATGTAGCACTTTTGTTGGGAAGGTTAATTTTAAACTGAGTCCAATCCTCAATGGGGTCAAGGTATTCAGCCAGAAGAGTCCAACTGCCTGCAAATGATGTTTTATAGTAAACTCTCAATACATCCCAGTTAGTATTGCCCGCAAAAGTCCATGGCACTTGGCATAACCAAAAACTTAACTCGGGTAGAACTTTTTCACTTAGATCAATAGCCTTGGTTATTAACTTAGTTCTTTCGTTGTTGGTGCTCTGTTTAAAGAAAATAGCATTGTATGTTCCTGTATGAGCAGAAGGGGGGTTTCTTGTGATGTCGGTTTGCCATGCAGGTATTGTCCAGTTGTTATCGTTGGGACTATGTCCACCCTTTCTATATCTCCAAGGTTCATTGCCATTAGCATATTCTTCACTCCAACCTGTTGGTTTGCTGCCTGTTTCAAAACCTTCAGTAAAAAAAGGTGGTTTTTGTGCATATAGTCCTAGGCTTAACATACACAGCATGGCTAACAATGCAATCTTAATATTTTTCATGGCTTATATTTTGTTTAATTAATATCAAAAATCGTAACTAAAATTACTGTTGATAAGCGTAAATTGAAACAACCGAAGAATGAACGAACTAAATGTTGACTAAAATTTAATAATACAACAATTTTAAGCAGTAAGTTTCATCTGTCTGTTTTTTGTTTTTAAAGGTACAGATGGAACATCCATCAGGGATACACATGCTCAAGTTTTAAGGTTATTATCATGGATGTTTCATTATTCTATCAATAATAAGTGGCAATTTATAAAAAAAAAGTATTTTTAAAGTTTATTTTCAACTATATTTAGTTTTGTAATGATGTTTAGTGTTTCGCATAAAGATTCGTTCACTTTATAACCTTTTTTGACTAATGTACGTATTCTTTGTGTGAATGTTTTTATTTTGTTGACAAAAATACAGCTATGAGCAATTTAAAGGTTACATATAGACTAGTAATTTTTCTACTTACTTTTCTACTTAATCTTCCTGCTAAAGCACAAACCGATACAGAGTTTTGGTTTGTTGTACCTGAGATAACATTGAACCACTTTAATCCTGGTGGGGCTAATGCTTTCTTCAAATTCTCTACAGGTCTTCTTCCTGCCACTATTACAATAAGTATGCCCGCAAATCAATACGATCCTGCTACTAATCCAACCGGATTTCAGGATATAGTAATTAATATGGCAGCAAATAGTTTTCACCAGCAGGATTTATCCTGCCTGATTGTAAGACGAGTTAATCCTGCAGTACCCGACTGTAATAGTATACCGCTTAATGCTTCGTATGCAGCTGGAGATTATGTAGATGTAAACCGTTTGGAGAATAAACCGCTGAATGCCTCGGGCATAAATAAGTTTGGAATACATATTACCGCCACAAACCCAATTACTGCATATTGGGAAATATCGCGCCAGAACAATAAAGAAATTTGGGCATTAAAAGGTAAAAACGCATTAGGAACAGATTTTTACACCCCATTCCAAACTCATGGAGCTAATCAGAATGTTATTGCCGATACCCCTAGCGCCATTGATGTGGTAGCCACAGAGGATAATACTGTAGTTACTTTTCAACTCCCAGTTGGAATTTCTGCATCTTATGGCAATCCTATGACTACAGTCCCTGCAGGTGGAACTCTGAACAGAACCTTGATGGCTGGCGAGACTTTTTCGCTTTTCCCCCTCAACAAGCAACGAACTGTAGCCACCCGTTTGCGAGGAACAAGAGTTACCTCAACAAGACCAATTGCTATTTCATTAAAGGACGATTCTTTTGTCCATACTAGCGGTGGTTGTTACGATTTGGCTGGTGACCAATTGGTGCCAACAAATATTATTGGGAAAGAGTATGCAATCATAAGATCGGACTTAAATAATCATGACCACATTTATATATTGGGTACACAAAATGCTACCAACGTTACAATTTACAATACTGCTGGTACTGTTATTGCCACACCTACAGTTAATGCTGGTCAACAGTTGTACTACCAATTACCAACCGGTCAAACGTTTTATAGGGTAAGAAGCGATAAACCAGTTTATGTATGGCACGTTGGAGGATTCGGTTGTGAGCAGGGTGGTGCTGTACTGCCTCCAATTGATATTTGCACAGGAACAACTCAAGTTGCATTTGCCAGAACATCAACAGAAACTTTCTACATAATAATGATGGTTCGTAAAGGGGCTGAGGATGGATTTACTTTTAACGGTGCTGTGCGGAACGATCTTTTCCCTCCTGCCAGTTTTGTTAGTTATGCTGGATTCAATTGGAGTGTTGCAAGGTTTGGTCCTTTTACAAATGCTCAAATTCCTGCTGGGGTGAGTAATTTTATGAATAACTCCAAGGATATTTTTCACCTTGGAATTGTTAATGGTGGTGCCGGTTCTGGTTGTTATTATGGATATTTTTCGGATTATAATGAGTTAAAAGTTCAGGCTGTAGTTGCGGGTACAAACTCATCGGTACTAAAAACTTGCTATGGAAATCCAGTCCAGCTTAGGGCGTTTGGTGGTACAAATTACCTTTGGTCGCCCGATAGTACTCTGAACGATGCCCATGCTCAGCTCCCTTGGGCATCACCTAAAATAAATGCCAAGTATAAGGTGGTAGTATCGGGTGCTTGTAATATGAAGGACAGCGCCTATATTGATGTTTTAGTATCAACACCTTTAACCGCAGCATTTACTACAGATAAGGTTTCGGGTTGTGCTCCACTCACGGTCAACTTTGAGGATAAATCCACAGGTATAAAGTACTGGCGTTATGATATGGGTGATGGTACCGCTTATAGAAAGTGGGATAATGATGGTGCTACTCCGGAGCCATCACCACCTGTTCCTTTCACATTTTCTCATACATTCAACAATAATACTAACGACACTATCGATTACAAGGTAGTGCTTCTTGCCAAGAATCAGGATGGTTGTGCTTTAGTTTATGAAAAGATAATCACGGTTCTTCCTAGTATTGATGCAAATTTTACGCGTAATCCAATAGAGGGTTGTAATCCTTTGGCGGTTACATTTACCAATGCTTCGTCGAGCAACACCGCCGATAGTTATCTATGGGAGTTTGGCGATGGATTTAATCAGGTAACCGCCAATCCAGTGGGAACATTAACACATACCTATAATAATTTAGTTCCTAGGGATAGTTTGTATACCGTGCGAATGATAGCTACATCGCCCCATGGATGTAGAGATACCTCTATTTCAACCGTAAATGTTTACTCTTATTTCAATGCCGATTTCAAGGTCGACGTGGCTTCGGGGTGCTCTCCTTTAACGGTTAATATTGATAATATTTCCGTGGGCGATACTGCAAGGTACGTTTGGAGGCTCAATGGAACTCAATTTAAAACAACGGGAAAAGATACTACATTAATATTGACTAATCTAACCGACACGTATATTGACTATGTGATTCAACTTCAGGTATATAATCAGGGCAATAGGTGTAATCAAATAGTTAATCGTACCGTAAGAGTTTATCCACAGCTTCAGGCAGGATTTTTGGTACCCCAGCCTGCATACTGTAATTTATCAAGCATAGGTTTTACCAATACCACATCTCCTGCCTCTACTAACCCTGGCGGTATTGTTAACGTTTATAGTTGGGACTTTGGTGATGGAGCTAACTCTGCAATAGTTAATCCAACCCATATATACGATAATCAAACTAACAACTTTAAGGATTACACAATTACTTTAACCGCACGGAATCAGTTCGGTTGTCAAAGCACAGCTACCAGAAATGTTAGGATTTATAGCCAGATTTATGCTGATTTTGCGGTTACTCCAACTCAAGCATGTTCACCTGTTACAGTTAATATTGATAATAATTCACGAGGTGGAATTGTTTCATATAACTGGGATTATGGCGATGCAACTAATAGTCCAACAAATCTGGACCATACGCATCCCTATACAAACAACGGATTGGTACCAGTTACCCGAACTATTAATCTTACTGTTACCAACGAGGGAAATTGTACATCAACTCTTTCACGCGATGTAACCATTTATCCATCTGTAACTGCATCGTTTACACCAAGCGTAACAGAAGGCTGTAATGAGTTAACTGTAAACTTTAACAATTCTTCGAAAGCCAACGCAACAGTATTTAATTGGAATTTTGGAAACGGAAATTCATCTGTAGAGAATTCGCCAACGCATACCTTTGTTAATCCCACGGGAAAAGACACTGTTTATACAGTTACCTTAAATGTTCAAACCGATTACGGATGTATTGCTACCGCATCCACCAATATTACCGTTTATCCTTTCGTTGATGCAAACTTTGTCATAGACACTAGCTATGGTTGTTCTCCACTGGATATTTGGTTTAACTACACAAAACACACCGGTATAACAGAATACCGTTGGGACTGGGATGGAGGTGGAACAAATGATTTAACAACTCTACCGGCCGATCCTTCAAAAGTATTTCACCAGTATGTAAATCAAACAGGTGCTGTACAAAACTTTACACCTCGTTTAACTGTGAGGAATCATGCAGGTTGTGAGGATTTTATGTCTATTCCGTTAGTAGTTTATCCTGAGGTTACCGCTGCATTTACTGCTAGCGACATTGCTGGTTGTAATCCAATTGATGTATTGTTAAGCAATACCAGCTACTTTACGGGAACAGCTTTGCCTTTAGTTAACACAACCTACTACTGGAATTTTGGTGATGGAGGTTCGTCAAATGTAGCTAGTCCTATACATATTTATAGTAATGACGATCCGGTTAACGACATTGTTTATACTACATGGTTAAAAGTTGTAAGCCAGTATGGCTGTAGCGACTCAATTTCACAGAACATTGAAGTTTATAACAGAGTTGAATCCCATTTTACTTTCGAATACGCATCGAACTGTACTCCATTTGATGTTACTTTTTACCCTGCAGCTATAGGTGCATCGGTATATAACTGGACTTATGGTGGTGCACCTGGGTTACCTGCGGAGAGTTTCCCAAATGGCAACTCATTTACTCGCACTTTTACAAATCTTGATCCTGACATTCCAGCAACATATACTGTTACATTATCGGTAGAGAACGACGAGGGTTGTCCATCTGTCCAATCAAGAGAAATAGAGGTTTATCCAGTTGTCGATGCGGTGTTTATGCCTTCAGTTAATATTGGTTGCTCAGATTTGCCAGTAACATTTAATAATACCTCCACAGGAGGAAACTTGGTGTACCTTTGGGATTTTGGAAATGGACAAAGTGCAACAACTGCCACAAAGATAGCGGTATCGCATATCTTCACAAATAGGGGAAGTATTGATAGTGTTTACAATGTAAAGTTAAAAACGATCAATCCCAATGGATGTCGAGATAGTTTAACTATTCCTATAACTGTTTATCCAAAGGTTGAGGCTGGTTTTGTTTTTGCTCAGCAATCGCAGTGTACACCATTCTACTTAGACTTGTCGAATACTTCGTTAAATGGATCGAAATTCTTCTGGGATTTTGGTTACAGTGGCCTTGATACTGTGGTTAATAATAAGAATACATTTGCTTACATATTCGATAACTTTACCCCTAATAGCATCCTTACATATCAAATTCAACTAATATCTCTGGATTCTATTACAGGCTGTAGAGATACAATCGCAAAACCAATAACTGTATACCCTCGGGTGGTGTCCGAATTTGACATTGATAAGGTAATTGGTTGTAATCCTTTAGTGGTGAAATTTACCAACAATTCCTCTGGTCTAGGAACATATCTATGGGAATTTGGCGATGGAGGTACCTCTGTTGATTTCACTCCAGCAGACCATACCTATGGACACCCATATAAGGATCAAAACCAAACGTATACTATTAAGTTAACGGCAACCAATAGCTATGGATGCAAGAGTTTTGCCGATACTTTGATTACTGTTAATCCTTTGGTGGAAGCTGATTTCCAGTGGAACAAGTTTGAAGGATGTACCCCATTAACGATTAATTTGAACAACTCATCAACTTCTCCACTTTACAAGTATCGTTGGGACTTTGGCGATGGATCTGCAAAAACGTATGTTGAACAACCAGGTTCGCACCTTTATACCAATGCAACAAATTCTCCTCCTATTATATTAAACCGCACAATAACATTAAGAACCAGCTATGTTAACGATACTCTATGTATTGACTCTTTGAAGTTGCCTTTAAAGGTATTCCCTCATATCTACCCTGATTTTATAACTGACTTTGAGAGTTGTCACCCACATAATGTGCTATTTAATAACCAAACCGTATCATTTAACACCTCTACCGATACTTATTTCTGGGATTTAGGAACAGGGGTTGGTTCTATTGATGCAAATCCGTTGATTACATACTATAATGTATCTAAAACAAAGGATACAACATTCTCAGTTCGTTTACGTTCAGTGAGTGAGCATGGGTGTGTTGATTCTATCAGAAGGACAATAACCGTTCATCCTCGACCATTTGCGGCAATGGAGCTTACTAGCGAGTATATATCATGTCCTCCTTTTGATGTGGAAATTGAAAATAATTCCCTTGGAACTAACCTCACTTATTACTATAAGTTTGGCGATGGAGTTGATTCTACCACAACAAACTCTGCAAATATGATTCACACTTTCGATAACTTAACGTCTGACACTCAACCATATCAAATTGATTTAAGAGCTGTGAGTCAGTTCGGTTGCGATGACTCTGTTTCTCAGACTATTTATGTTTATCCACATGTTTTTGCAAACTATGCAGCTAGTCCTGGTTACCAGGCATGTAGTCCGTTTGAGGTAAAATTCAATAACACTTCAATTAATTCTCGTTTCTATAAATGGGATTACGATGACGGCATAACATCTTCGTACACAGATCCATCGCATACCTTCTTGAATTTCAAGGAAACAGACACAACATTTAATGTGAGTCTTCGTGCTTGGTCTGAATTTAACTGTGTGGATAATGATACTCAGCAAATAACGGTTTGGGCAAGGCCTATTGCTAATATTGCAGCCGAACCACCACTTAAAGTCTTTCCCGATGCGACATTTGACATTTACAATCAATCCAACCCCGGTGCTGCCGGTTGGACTTATAGTTGGGATTTTAACGATAACACCTTCTCAAACCTCAGAGACCCGGGCACTCATACATACTTACGCTGGGGTCCTAAAGAGAATAACTATAAGTACAATATCAAGCTGAAGGTTGAGAGCCCTCATTGTAAGGATTCAACAATTAGTACAATTTTCCTTTTACCCGCAGTGCCAGAGGCTAGTTTTGCTGGAAATATAGACTCTGCTTGTTCTCCACTAGAAGTACACTTTATAAACACCTCACTTTGGGCTGATTCTTACCTTTGGGAATTTGGCGATGGTACAACATCTACTGAAAGAGAGCCTATACATACATTTACCGAACCCGGGTACTATACTGTCAAACTTACCGTTACAGGCGATGGTGGAAACAGATTTTTCTACAGAGTTTTCAGGGTATACCAAAATCCAACGGCGGCCTTTGCAATTCATCCTTTTAGGGTAATGCTACCCGATGCAACAGTTCATGGGTATAATTTATCCACTGATTTCAGCCGAAGCCTATGGGATATGGGGGATGGAACCGTAACTACCGATAAAGATCCAGTTCATACCTACACCGGACTTGGTAACTTTAAAGTCTCCCTATGGGTTTATATGGATTATGGTGATGATGTTTGTGTTGATTCTATTTCAAAAAATCCTGCAGTTTATGTTGAGGGTATAGGTGTTATTAAGTTTCCAAATGCCTTTAAACCTAACAAGAATGGGCCTAATGGTGGAGTTTACGATGCCATTGACTATAAAAATGAAGTTTTTCACCCATTCCATCAAGGGGTGGTTGAGTATCAGTTAATGGTGTTCTCTCGTTGGGGTGAACAAATTTTCACCTCGGACAATGTAAATATTGGGTGGGATGGTTATGTGAAAGATAAACTTGCTGACCAAGGTGTTTACATGTGGAGAGCCATCGGTAAATTCACCAATGGTAGATCATTCGATATGAAGGGAAGCGTTACATTGTTACGATAGTTAGAATAGTAAATTTAATTTATTTATCTATTTTTGTTTTAATATTGAAAGGGTTGAGCAATTTTAAAAAATATATTGTTTCGGTATTGTTGGTCTTGAGTTTTGGCACAGTTCGTGCTCAAGATCCTCATTTTACTCAGTTCTATGCGAGTCCACTCTTTTTGGCACCATCATTCACTGGAGGAATATTAGGATATCGCACGGTTCTTAACTATAGGAATCAGTGGACATCAATTCCAGGTTCTTATAATACTTTTAGCTTGTCATGGGATCATAACTTTGTTGCATTTAAAAGCGGGTTAGGTTTTGTTGCTGTACGAGATCAGGCCGGAGCTGGAAAACTTGGAAACACAAAGATTGGAACTTTATATTCATATGATTTTACTCCAACTTCTGAATGGCATATACGTCCTGGACTTGGATTTTACCTGCAGCAGATATCAATTGATTTTAGTAAATTGATATTTAGTGATCAACTTATGGATCCGGGAACTCCAACCTCTGTTGCCCCCCCTGGTAATAGTGCAGTTTGGGATATTGATGTGGCTACATCTGTCTTGGCATATTCCGATAATATGTGGTTTGGTGCAACATGGGATCATATGTTGAAGCCCGTCGCTTCGTTTTACGATGAGGATTCGAGGACTCCCTATAAATTTTCCGTTTTTGGTGGATACCGATATATTACTAAGGGTTTTCTAATGAGTAGAATAGAGGAGTCTATAACATTTGCATTCAATTTCAGAGTGCAGGATATTTATAGACAGTTGGATTTGGGTTTATATTGGTTTACACAACCCTTAAGTTTCGGTGTGTGGTGGCGAGGTATGCCTAAGAATAGTACAACTCGACGTGTAGATGCCCTAGCATTTATGGCAGGCTATAAGTGGGATCAGGTTAGCATAGGTTATAGCTATGATTTTACTGTTTCAAAATTAGGCTTGAACTCTGGTGGATCCCACGAAATTTCTTTTATTTATGAGTTCAAAGTATTGACTAAAAAGAAGTGGAAAGCAATACCATGTCCAACATTCTAATTATTGATATCAAAGATGAGAAAATTTTTACTGGCTTTTCTAATTCTTCCTTTACTCATATCCTGCAAAAAGCAAACTAAAGAATACTTAAAGATAGAAGGTTTTGCACAAGGAACCACTTATAGTATTGTTTACTATGATTCGTTGAATAGGGATTTTTCCTTAAGTTTTGATTCGTTGTTTACTGTCATCGATAACTCTATGTCGGTTTACAACGATAGCTCAATTATCTCCAAATTTAATAGAAACGGAATATCCGTGGTTGACGCACCGTTAGCAGAAGTAATAACTATTGCAGATTCAATTTATCGGGAAACGGATGGGGCATTCGATATTACAGTGGGGCCAGTTATCAAATTACTCGGTTTTTGGAAAGATAAGGCAAAAGGGATTGATTCATCCAAGGTAAAATCACTATTACCCTTAATAGGAATGAATAAAATCACGTTAGATGGATTTAATTTAAGTAAGGCTAATGCTCAAATTCAGATTGATGTGAATGCCATTGCACAAGGATACACAGTAGATGTATTTGGTGCTTTCCTTTTATCTAAAGGCATAAGTAATTACTTGGTTGAGGTTGGTGGCGAAATCACAGCTCAAGGCGTAAATAGCAGGGACACATGTTGGGTTGTTGGTTTGGACAAGCCTGTAGAGAATGCAATGCCTGGTGAGAATATACAAACTAAGATATATTTAAGTGATGGAAAAGGTTTGGCTACTTCAGGGAATTACCGCAAATTTATTGAGGTTAATGGCCAAAAGTATTCACATACTGTAAACCCAAAAACAGGATTTCCTGTTTTAAATTCGTTGCTTAGTGCTACTGTTATCGCAAATTCAGGAGCAAGAGCCGATGCTTTGGCAACAGCCTTTATGGTAAATGGATTGGATTGGAGTATTAACTATATCCATACACACACTAACGTTGATGCATATCTAATATACTCCGACGAATCGGGCGGATACAAAGTATGGATTAGCGAAAATCTAAAGAAAAAAATAAAGGAGTAGTTAAAACCCTTTCTTAGCAGTATTTGTACTGCAATTACTTCCCCCTCCACAACCACAGGAATAACCTACATCGGAATTGTCCGATTGGCAGTCTGTTTTCTTTGTTTTTCCTAAAATTACTTTTAACGAAAGTCCAATAAAAACTAAGCCTATTAGAGCAACAGTTAGTAATATAAGTTTAAGAATTGCCATGATATTTTAAATTTTCTTAAAAAAATTAATCTCGAGCATGCTCGTAGCATGTAGCACATTCGTTGTTCTTTTTCTTTCCCCAGCACTTGATTTCATCATGCTTAGGACAACTAACCCCTCTTTTTCGTAGTTCCTTGTTGTGTCCAGCTGAAGTTTCTGGAAATTTATGGGTTTTGTGGAAAAGTATTTTTATTCCCATACCCAACAAGGCTATGAAAAGAATACCAGCAGCAATCGCTATTAGTTTTAATATTTCCATTACTTAATTTTTTACAAAATTAAATTAGAAATCTATAAAATTGATGACTTTGAAATCAAATTGTACTAGTTTATTATTCTTTATTAAGAACAATAGAAAACTCTACTTGTTCTTGGAAATTTTAAAAATATTATTAAATTTGTTAAGGATTATAAATTTTATATGAAATGATTAGTTTAGCATATACCTTTTTTCTTATACTAAGTTTAACTCTTCAGCCAGTAAATAAAACCAACGAATCAATAGAGGATTCTGTTAATCAACTTACTAAGGAATTGGCGAGTAAATACTCGAATAATTTCAAGGTTAATGTTGCTGTTTTGGAATTTAGAACATCCTCAAATGAGGTGTCACGCCTTAATCAACTAATTCAAAGACAAATACACCAATCTCTCGCTACTTATAATAACTTTAAAGTAATTGAGCAGTATAGCGTTAACCATATTTTAGAAGAGCAAGGGTGGAGTTTAGAGAATGCTAATAGTTTCAAGGTTTACTCGACTATCAATGAAAATTTGTTCAGAAATACTGGCACCATTGCCGATGTTTTTTTATATGGGGTAATATCAATGGATAACGAGACTGTTTCTATTACTGGATTTATTGTTCCCGGAGGTGTGGCATCAAATGGTTCAAAGATAACTGTTAAAATACCAGTCAATAATTTACCTGCAAATTACTTAGAGAACGATTAATTCCTGTAAACTACCTTTATATATTAGTTCTCGTTTAGAACAATCTTTTATTTTTATTGTTGTGTAATGCAAAAAGTTATTACATAAATTTAGTTGATTATGTCTAAACAGAATACTACGCAATTTTCGAAAGAGGAAATTTTAAACGATTACTATTTGGCAACGCTTAGCCGTCAAATTAGCTTGATGGGGCGTAAAGAGGTGTTAACCGGAAAGGCAAAATTTGGAATTTTTGGCGATGGTAAGGAGTTAGCCCAAATTGCTTTGGCAAAATTCTATAAGGATGGGGATTGGCGTTCGGGTTATTACCGCGACCAGACCTTTATGATGGCCGTTGGGGCTTTTTCTGCCGAGGAGTTTTTTGCTCAACTTTATGGTCAAACCGATGTTAAGTTGAATCCCGGTAATGCTGGCCGTACCTTTAACAATCACTTTGCTACTCGAAGTCTGAATAACAATGGAAGTTGGAAGGATTTAACCAAACAGCGTAATAGCACACCTGATATTTCGCCTACGGCAGGTCAAATGCCACGTTTGTTGGGTCTTGCATGGGCTTCAAAGTTGTTTAGAGATAATAAGGAATTATCAAAGTACAATAAGTTTAGCAACAGTGGAAACGAGGTTGCCTTTGGAACCATTGGCGATGCCAGTACATCCGAGGGCCATTTTTGGGAAACAATAAATGCCGCTGCTGTTATGCAAGTTCCAATGGCTTTAGCAGTTTGGGACGATGGTTATGGAATTTCTGTTCCTCGCGAGTATCAAACTACCAAGGGAAGTATCTCCGAGTTACTTAAAGGTTTTGAGAAGGGTGATAAGGACTCTACGGGCATAATTTTATACAAAGTAAAAGGTTGGGATTATGCAGGAATGATTGCTGCTTTCTCCGAAGGGGTTGAGCGCGCTCGTAAGGAACATGTTCCAGTTGTTTTCCACGTTACGGAGATTACTCAACCGCAGGGTCACTCTACATCGGGTTCGCACGAGCGTTACAAATCCGCAGAGCGCCTTGAGTGGGAGAAAGAGTTTGATTGCAACAAGCGTTTCCACGATTGGATTGTGCAGGAAAAAATTGCCACAGAGCAAGAACTTACCGAAACTGAGCAAAAGGCTATTGACGATGCTAAAATTGCACGCGATAGGGCTTGGGATGCATTTACATTACCAGTAAAAAAGGAGCGCGATGAGTTAATCAAGATTATAGATAATCGTTCATGTATGTGTAAGCGGGAGCATGTTGATAAGGTTGGAATTATTACTAACCAACTAAAAGCTATTCAGAATCCTATCCGCAAGGATAATATGAGCGCTGCAAAGAAGATTCTTCGTCATGTTTGCACCGACTGTACAATGCGCGATAAACTTCAAACCGACTTAAGCGCTTGGCTAGACCGTAACCAAAAGGATGGTTACGATAGGTATAGTTCAGACTTATACTGTGAAACCGACCGTGCTGCATGGAAAGTTAAAGAAGTAAAACCAGTATTTTCTGAGAATTCACCAATGGTTAATGGCCGAGAAATTCTGCGTGATAACTGGGATAAGGTATTTGAGAAAAATCCGCTAGTTGTAGCATTTGGTGAGGATGTTGGAGGTATAGGTGGCGTAAACCAATCGTACGAAGGTATTCAGGCTAAGTATGGCAAAAATAGGATTACCGATACAGGTATACGCGAGGCAACAATACTTGGACAAGGATTAGGCCTTGCTTTAAGAGGGATGCGACCAATCACAGAAATTCAGTATTTTGATTATTTGCTCTATGCGCTTCAAACAATGAGCGATGACGTTGCTACAACTCGTTGGAGAACTAAGGGTGGACAGATGGCCCCAATGATTATTAGTACTCGTGGTCACAGACTTGAAGGAGTATGGCATTCTGGTTCTCCTTTAAGTATGGTAATTAATTCAATCCGAGGAATATACGTTTGCGTTCCTCGCAATATGACTCAAGCCGCAGGATTCTACAGCACCCTGCTTGAATCCGATGACCCCGCTTTGGTTATTGAACCATTGAATGGCTATAGATTAAAGGAGCGTCGCCCCGATAATATTGGTGAGTACAAAGTTCCGTTGGGGATACCTGAAATTCTTAAGGCTGGAACTGATGTTACGCTGGTAACCTACGGAAGTTGTATTAGGATTGCTCAGGATGCTGTTGACCAACTTGCTGAATTTGGAATTTCGGTTGAGTTAATTGATGTTCAAACATTACTTCCGTTCGATTTACCAAACATTGTGTTGGAATCTATTAAGAAAACTAATCGTGTTGTATTCTTTGATGAGGATGTTCCAGGTGGAGCCACTGCATTTATGATGCAGAAGGTGCTTGAGGAACGCAATGGTTATCAGTACTTGGATTCTGCACCAAAAACTATTACAGCAAAAGAGCATCGCCCAGCTTTTTCAACAGATGGCGATTATTTCTCAAACCCGAATGCCGAGGATGTTTTCGACGGAATCTATCAGTTAATGCACGAGGTTAATCCAAAGAGATATCCAAAATTGTACTAGAAATATTTTGCCGTAAACTCTGACAGGGTTCAAAACCCTGTCAGAGTTTTATTTTAGTTAGTATGTATATTAGAATCTATTGCTCAAACTTTAATTCAGCCTCCTCCATTTTGGCATCATCAACTTCAATTTTCTTCATTTCTTCCTCGGTATATTTTCTAATTTTAATGTTGAATGCAGCCATAAATATACTCATGAAAGGACTAATAATGTTGAAAAATGCGTAGGGAGCATACGCTAGCGTTGGAACACCCAAAACTGCTGCTTGGGTAGCTCCACAAGTGTTCCAAGGTATTAATGCTGATGTTACAGTTCCGGAGTCCTCCAATGTTCTGCTCAAAAGTTCAGGCTTTAATCCTCGTTTACGGAATGTTTTTGCAAACATCCGACCTGGTACAACAATGGAAATATATTGGTCCGATGCAGTAACGTTGAAAAACAGACAACTACCAACAACCGAAGCAACAAGGGAGCCCGTTGATTTTGCAAATCGAATAATGGTTTCAGTTATTTTAACCAACAAACCAGCCGACTCCATAACACCCCCGAAAATCATAGCGGTGAGAATTAACCAAATAGTATTCATCATTCCAGCCATTCCTCTTGTTGTTAATAATTCACTAATTTGAGGGTTGGATGTTTCTACGGAAACTTGTCCGTACATGCTTTTCATTACAGTAATATACGATGCTTTAGCATAGTTGTCTGTAACTCCGGATATTTGCTCAATTATATGGGGTTGAAGGATTATGGCAAAAACACCCCCCAGCAACACTCCAAACATAATGGAGGGTAATGGTGGGAGTTTTTTTACAATGACTACTATTAAAAGTACCGGAACTAAAAATAACCAAGGAGATATGTTGAAGGTTGTATCCAACGTGCTAAGTGTATTTGAAATATCGGTGGTACCATCAAACTTATATGTAAATCCTATCACAAGAAAAATGATAAGAGTGATTATTAGGGTTGGTGCGGTTGTGTAAACCATATATCTTACGTGCGTAAATAAATCCGTACCAGCCATTGCAGGGGCAAGATTGGTAGTATCACTTAGGGGTGACATTTTGTCGCCAAAGTAAGCGCCCGAAATTATTGCTCCTGCTACAATTGCAGGATTGAAACCCAAGGCATTTCCTATTCCCAGCAATGCAACGCCAATTGTTGCTACGGTTGACCAGGAACTTCCTGTAGCTAATGATACTAGCGAGCATATTACAACTGTAGCAAACAGAAATATTTTTGGATGAAGAATCTGAAGTCCATAGTAAATCATAGTTGGAACAACACCACTTATCATCCAAGTGCCGGCCAGTGCACCTATTAGCATCAGTATCAGTATAGAAGGCATTGAGGCTCCAATGGTTTTTACTATTATACCTCGGACACTATACCAGCTATGACCCAAGTAAATTGCAATTACTGCCCCAATTGTAGAGGCTAAAAGTAGTGCTATTTGGTTTGCGCCTGAAAGTGTGTCGTTGCCAAAGTAAATAACATTTAACGATAGAAATAGAATAAGGAATATTATAGGTATAAATCCTTGAAGCAGGTTTGGTTCTTTAATTGTCCTGGCCATTTGGTTAGATTTTTTCATGTCGAAGATAGTTATTTAGTTGATTAATGCTACTTATTAACCTAATTCCATTAAACTTTTAAATTGGTTGGCATCAAATATTTGTA
>CAZTVY010000024.1:0-15805 GCA_964617235.1 uncultured Rikenellaceae bacterium
TTACTTTTTCATAATGGAAAAAGTAAGAGATGTAAAGGAAAATGAGAGTTTATTGGAAAATCTTTGTACTACCAGCTAAACAAAAATGAACATGTCTAATTCAAAAAACGATATAGTAATTGAGGTTAAGGATTTGGTGAAGCGCTTTGGTAGTTTTGTGGCCGACGACCATCTTACCTTCGATGTTTACAAAGGCGAAATATTTGGCTTTTTGGGAGCCAATGGTGCGGGTAAAACAACGGCAATCCGTATGCTTTGTGGTTTACTGCAACCAACATCGGGCGATGTGAAAGTGGCTGGTTTCGACGCATATACACAGTCGGATTTAATTAAGGCAAATATTGGCTATATGAGCCAAAAATTCTCGTTGTACAACGATTTAAGTGTTTGGGAGAATATTAGGTTTTTTGGTGGGATTTACGGCTTGTGGGGGAGCGAACTCAAAAGTAGAGCCGATGAGTTAATCAACAATCTACAGATGAACGATTCTAGGGATTTGCTGATTAGCTCGTTACCTCTTGGTTGGCGACAACGACTATCGTTTGCAGTATCGATGATTCATAAACCACCAATCGTTTTTCTTGATGAGCCAACTGGTGGGGTTGACCCAATTGCCCGTAGGCAATTCTGGGAGATGATTAACGAAGTTGCAGCCTCCGGAACAACTGTATTTGTTACAACACACTATATGGACGAGGCCGAGTACTGCCATAGAGTAGCGATTTTGGTTGATGGTAAGATGGTAGCGCTCAATACACCTGCAAATTTAAAGAAGGAGTATTCTGCAAGCAGCATGAATGAGGTATTTATATCGTTGGCACGGCAAGGACAGAGGGTGGAGTAGGGTTTTCTTTTAATGAAAAATGCAAAGTTGAAAATGAATAATTAATTTGAAAGCAAGAACCTTCCAACGTCAGTAGGACTTGGAAGCGTCAAAACGATATTGGAAATATAACAGATTTAAACATAAACACTATGCTACACAATAGGTTCCGAGATTTCCTTGTAAAGGAGTTCAAGCATATAATCCGCGATCCGCGCACTTTACTCATTGTAATTCTGATGCCAGTGTTGCAGCTGATAATATTTGGATACGTTGTATCCAACGAGATATCGGATGCCAGAATTGCCATTTACGACAAATCCAACGATTATTTGACCCAGAAGTTAACCCAGAAGTTAGCGGCATCGGGGTATTTTTTGCCAGTGCGTAACATTAAAACCGATGCTGAAATTGACCAAGCATTCAAGGCTGGCGATGTTAAGTTGGTTATTGTTTATGAACCAAACTTTGCTGAGAATTTTATTCGGAATAACAAGGCCGATGTACAAATCATTACCGATGCATCGGAACCTAACACGGCAAGTATTTTGGCTAACTATGCTCAGGCAGTAATAACAACATTTACCAACGAGCAGAATAATAATGGAATTTCGGCCAATAGGCTCGATATCCGCTCAAGAATGCTTTACAACGAGGAACTGAAGGCCGTTTATATGTTTGTTCCCGGAACAATGGTGCTTATACTTATGCTTATTACCGCAATGATGACCTCCATTTCCATTACCAGAGAGAAGGAATTGGGTACGATGGAGATTCTGTTGGTTTCGCCATTGCGCCCTTCGCAAATAATATTTGGTAAGGTTTTACCATACGTGAGTTTGGCATTCTTTAATACAATTGTCATACTATTAATGGGTTACACTGTATTTGGATTGCCGCTACGCGGAAGTTTGGCTCTTTTGCTTTTGGTCTGTTTCATTTTTATACTCCTTGCCCTATCGTTAGGTATTTTAATATCAACTTTAAGTAAAACACAGGCCATCGCAATGTTTATGTCGATGTTTGCTTTAATGCTTCCAACCATTCTACTATCGGGTTTTATTTTTCCAATCGAAAATATGCCTAAGGTTCTACAATGGTTGAGTTTAGCAATGCCGCCACGTTGGTTTCTGTCGGCACTAAAAACAATTATGATAAAAGGGGAGGGCTTTGCTTATGTATGGAAGGAGATTGCCATAATGTTAGGAATGACAGCCTTTTTCCTAGCCTTAAGTGTGAAAAAATTTAAAGTGAGGTTAGAGTAGAATGTTAAAAGTTAAGGGTTCGTAGTATGTTAACTTATTACTCTATTACTCAATTACTCAATAACTCAATAACTAAGATGAAAACAATACTATTTATACTTCAGAAGGAATTCATTCAGATATTCAGAAACAAGGCAATGTTGCCAATAATATTTATGCTGCCAATTGTGCAGTTGCTTGTACTGGGTAATGCCGCGACTCAGGAGATGAAGAATATCAACCTTGCCATTGTGGATTTTGATAATTCTAAGACATCAAGGGAACTTATCAATGCATTTTCAAATTCGCAATTCTACACTATTATTCCAGTAAAGCAGTCCGTAAATAGTGCAATGGATAAGGTTCATAACAGTCAGGCCGATGCTATTCTTGTGATTGAGGACGATTTAGAGGAAAAGATTGTAAAAAGCGAAAAGGTTAATTTGCAGTTACTGGTTAATGCAATAAATGGCACGGCAGCATCGCTAATAAATGGGTATACATCATCAATTGTTGCTGGGTATTCTGCAAAAATCGGAATCCAAAACGTAGAGCAGTTTAAACCTTCAATTGCAACAAGGTTAAGGCATTGGTACAATCCCGAATTGAACTATAAATTGTTTATGGTTCCTGGAATTCTGGTAATATTGGTTACTGTTGTCGGGATGTTTTTAACCGCACTGAACATTGTGCGCGAGAAGGAATTGGGAACCATTGAGCAGATAAATGTTACGCCAATAAAACGCTATCAGTTTATACTGGGAAAACTAATACCATTCTGGATTATTGCCCTTTTTGAGTTGGCATTCGGTCTGCTCATTGCCCGATTAGTATTTAACTTAACCATTGCGGGTAGTATTCCATTACTTTTTGGATTTGCATCAATTTACTTGTTGGTAGCACTATCGGGAGGGTTGATTCTTTCTACAACAGCCGATAATCAGCAGCAGGTAATGTTTATGTCGTATTTTTTTATGATTCTTTTTATACTGATGAGTGGATTGTTTACTTCCACCGAAAGTATGCCTCAGTGGGCACAATTATTCAATAAAATAAACCCACTCTATTACTTTATGGACGTGAACCGGATGGTAATTCTCAAAGGTTCTAATTTTGCCGATATCAAGGTGCAATTTGTTTTTATCTCAATACTAGCCTTGTTAACACTAACATGGGCAGTGTTAAGGTATCGGAAAACATCAAACTAAAAAGTTGAACTATCCCTTTTTATGCTAAATTTGTATAAAAAGGGGTGATGTTTAGGGTTGTACTAACCGTAATACTTGCAATTATGTGCTTAACTTCCAATTCTCAGGAGGTTGAACTATTGTTGTTTGCCGATACTTCCATCCTTGAGGTTGAATTACTCTACAATTTCGATGAACTTAAGCGCGATTATGATAGCGATCCCAATTATCATTCTGCGCAGCTCCGTTATAAGAATATTTGGGGTGGAAAGGCAAGGGTTGATGTTGAAATCAAAACCAGAGGAATATTCCGTCGAAACCCAAGAAACTGCTCTCAGCCACCGCTTTGGTTAAGGTTTAATAGCAAGGATGTTCGCAACACTCCTTTTGAGGGAATTGGCAAAATGAAACTAGTACTACAATGCTACGATCGATTAAACTATAATCAGTTATTGTTGAAAGAATTTCTAGCCTATAAGATCTATGGTATTGTTTCATCATACAATTATAAAGTAAGGATTGCCAGAGTAACACAAATAGACAGGATAACTAACAACACCATTGTTATGTATGGCTTTTTTATTGAACCCGTTGATATGATGGCATCAAGATTAAAAGGAAGGCTAGATGTTCGTAAGAATATCCATCCCAATGCATGCAACAAGTCCATAACAACTCGCATGGCAATTTTTCAGTACATGATAGGACATACAGATTGGTCAATAAAAGCCCAGCATAATATTACTTTGATTGAGCCGACTGATGCAGCACCTCCTATACCAATTCCTTTTGATTTTGATTTTTCTGGAATTGTAGATTCTCCTTATGCATTGCCAGCGGAGCATTTGCCTATTAAGTCTGTTTCGGAACGTTATTTCAATGGATATTGCAGGTCTTTAGAGGATTTTAAGGTGGAATTTAATTATTTTAATTCTAAAAAGGAGGAAATAATTGACTGCATAAAATCGTTTTGCTTGATAGATGCTAAAAATAGGAGCAGGGTGATCGATTATGTTAACGAGTTTTACGATATCATAAATGACGATAAAATGGTTAAAAAAGAATTTATTGAGGGATGTAGAACAGATTAGTGAAACTTTGCGTAGAAATATTAAATTTTTTTCTTTTTTTTGTTAATTGGTTTAGTTGCATTTTATTGTAGAAAATAATGGGATACCTCAAACATATTAAGCATATTGCTTTTCTGTTATTATTGATTATATCGATAGTTACTCCTTTTAATCAACTTTATTCACAGGGAGCTCTTAAAGTTTACGTTCGTTTGATAATAAAAAAGGGCGAGACTGTTGGTTCCAAAATTGTTCTTTACAAGAATGGTCAGGTTACAGAAGAAGTACCATTGAAAAGTGGACGTTTCGAACTTAACTTGGAGTATAATAACGATTTTGTTCTATCGTTCGAGAAACCAGGTTATGTTACAAAAAAAATTGCAATAGACACAAATGTTCCTGGAGCATTTCGCAAGGACATTGAGCAGGTTAAACAGTTTGAGGTTGAACTTTTTAAACAAGCCAACGAGAAAGAACTTTTAATATACAAAAACCCTGTTGCTAAAATTCGATATGCCTCTGATATTGATGATTTTGACTACGATTTAGATTATTCCAGTACAATTCAAAAGCAAATAGATAAAGAGACTAAAGCTCTTGCGGAGGAGATTAAAAAGCAGGAAAAGGAAGAGGCTGCTAAGGCAGAAGAAGCGAAAAAACAACAGATGTTAGCTGAAGCCCAAAAACGTAAGGATGAGGAAGAGGCTAAGAAAAAGGTTGAAGCGGAGGCTCGGCAAAAAGAAGCGGAGCGAATTAAAGCCGAGGCTGCTGCTCGGGCATTGGCCGAGGCTAAAGCCAAAGAGGAAGCAAAAAAGAGAGAAGAGGAGGCGGCGCTGAAGGCTGCCGAGGAAACTCGTAAACGGCAGGAGGAAGAGGCCAAAAAAATTGCCGAGCAAAAGCGATTGGAGGAAGAAGCTCGTATAAAGGCTGCCGAAGAGGCTAAACGTAAAGCCGAGGAGGAAGCGAAAAAGGTTGCGGAGCAAAAAAGATTAGAGGAGGAACGAATTAAGCAGGAGGCCGAAAAGGTTCGTTTAGCCGAGGAAGCAAAGAAGAAGGCAGAGGAAGAGGCTCGTAAAAAAGAGGAAGAACGAATAAAGAAGGAAGCCGAAGTACGAGCCATTGCTGAAGCTAAAGCAAAGGAAGAGGCTTTGAAAAAAGAGGCTGAGGCTAGAGCTAAGGCTGCAGAAGAGGCCAGAGTTAAGTCCGAAGAAGAAGCGAAGAAAGTTGCCGAGCAAAAACGCGTAGAGGAAGAGGCTCGTATAAAAGCTGCTGAAGAAGCGAAGAAAAAAGCCGATGAGGAAGCTTACCGAATTGCAGAACAAAAAAGACTGGAAGAGGAAAAAATAAAACAAGAAGCAGAAAAGATTCGTTTGGCTGAGGAGGCCAAAAAGAAAACAGAGGAAGAGGCTAAACTTAAAGAGCAGGAACGAATAAAGAAAGAAGCCGAAGAGCGAGCGTTGGCCGAAGTTAAGGCTAAGGAGGAATTGTTGAAAAAAGATGCCGAAGCCCGTGCTAAGGCAGCAGAAGAGGCTCGCATTAAAGCAGAGGAGGAGGCTAAAAAACTTGCAGAACAAAAGCGTCTTGATGACGAAAAACTTAAAGAAGAGGCCGAAAAAATTCGATTGGCCGAAGAAGCAAAAAAGAAGGCTGATGAGGAGGCTCGCATTTTAGAGGAAAAAAGAATTAAGGAAGATGCCGAGAAGACAAGATTAGCTGAAGAGGCAAAACGAATAGTTGACGAAGAGGCCAGAATTAAAGAAATAGAAAGGCTTAAAAAAGAGGCCGATGAACGTGCTATTGCTGAGGCTAAAGCACGCGAGGAACTACGAAAATCCGAAGAGGAAAAAGCTATAAAAGAGGCCGAACGGAAAAAACGGGAAGATGAAGCTAATGCTAAGGCGGAGGTAGAGAGAAAGTTGCACTTGGAAGATCAAAAGAAAAAAGATGCCGCATTAAGGTTGAAGTTGGTTGCTGAGAAAATGAGCGCAAAAATCGGAAGCGAGGATGCCGAAAAAGTTGTAAGTTTATTGACTCCTGAGGATGTTACCCGCAGATATACAAGAGAGCGCACCGATGAGGTTATTCGCTTGCCTCGTATTATTATAACACGAACAGTTTATAATAGGAACGATAAAATTACCTTCTATTCAAAAGTTGACCACGAATGGGGTGCTGTTTTCTTTTTCAAAGATGGTTTCGCTATCTCAGATGAACAGTACAAGATAGAAACAAAATAATTCTGAGTAGTTAATAATGAAGACGTTTATTACTGCTTGTCCCCGAAATTGCTACAGTTCTTGTGGTTTAAGCGTAATTGTTGATAATAATAAAGTTGTTAATGTTTCTCCTTTACCTTCAAACTTGGCTACCCCTAAAGGTGTTTGTTTAAAGGGGCAAAGTTATGTGGAGCGTGCCAATTCAAAGGAGCGGGTTCTTTATCCTCATAAACGAGTTGGTAATGGAAAGTTTGTTAGAATCACATGGGAAGAAGCCTTAAGTACTATATCGCAGAAATTAATCTCCATAAAAAAAGAATACGGAACTCAGTCTGTACTTTACTACGCTGCAAGTGGGATGTCCGGATTGTTGAATGAGATTAGCGGTCGTTTTTGGCGAAATATTTATGGTGGAGTTACTACAGTTTACGGTAATTTGTGCTGGCCTGCTGGGCTAGAAGCCACAAGGTTAACTCTTGGTGAAAATAAGCATAATGTCCCATGGGATATTGAGAATGCAAAGTTGATAATTTTGTGGGGCAAAAACCCTGCCGAGAGCAATATTCACGAGATGTTTCCTCTCGGCCAGGCATTGGATAATGGTTCAAAACTCATTGTAATTGACCCTCGTAGGACTGAATCGTCGCAAAGGGCGGAACTTCTGCTTCAGCCATATCCTTCAACTGATGCAGCGCTTGCTTTAGCAATAGCCAATATTTTAATTCAGAACAGTTGGATTGATAAGGAGTTTATTGCGAAGTACGTAAGTGGTTTCGATGAATTCAAAAACCATGTTCAACAATTTACAACCGAGTGGGCATCAAAAATAACCGGTGTTTCAGTTGACCTTATTGAGAAATTAGCTTGGAATATTGGTAATATCAAGCCAATGACTTTGATTCCGGGTTACGGAATGCAGCGTTACACTAACGGAGGACAATCCGTTAGAGCCTTATTGGCTTTATCGGTAATTACGGGCAACATTGGTAAGCCAGGAGCTTGTTGGCACTATGCAAATCTTCAGAGTTACGTTTTCGACGATGTACTGGAGCCTCTTTGCTACTACCCACCTGAGCAGCCCGATGGTATTACCCGCCGTTCTATTTCCACTGCACGACTTGGCGTTGATATGCTCAATACAAAAAGTCCAGAACTTAAAATGATATGGGTAGAGCGAGGTAATCCTTTAACACAAAACCCCGATACTAATACTGTTTTAAAGGCTTTTCGTGCTTTAGATTTTAGAGTGGTTGTGGAACAATTCTTCACAGATACCGCACTTGAGGCTGATATAGTATTGCCTGCCAAAAATATGTTTGAGCAAACCGATATTATTGGCTCATACTGGAATCCTTATGTACAATTAAGACAGAAAGTTGTAGAGCCTGCAGGCGAAGTTAAGCCCGAAACAGAAATTTATTATCTGCTTGCTCAAAAACTTGGTTATACCGAGGAGCAACTTAAAGGAGTTCTTTTGCCTCCAGGCGATAGTTTTGTGGAAGATTTTCTAAATGAAAAGTTGGCAAAATTTCCAACCTTATCGCTCGACGCATTAAGGCAAGGACCTATACTGGCACCAGGATTGCAGGAAATTGCCTTCTCCGACTTCAAATTTGATACTCCTACGGGCAAAATAGAGTTATATTCCAAGCAGGCTAAGGATAAATGGGGTGTTAATTCTTTACCAACCTACGAACTAGCCTTGGAGATAGATGATGAGTTGAGGAACGATTTTCCTCTTTTGCTGATGAGCCCAAACACAAAGAATAGGATACACTCGCAATTTGGTAATCTTGAAATTATTAAGATGGTAAGTGGTCCACCAGTTATCAATATAAACCCCTCCGATGCTCAGCAACGAGGAATAAAAAATGGCGATAAGGTTGAGGTGTTTAATAATAGGGGTCGATTTACCTTAGTTGCAGAGCTTAGTTATCAGGTGAGAATTGGATGTGTTGTAATACCAAATGGTTGGTGGGGGACACAGGGTGCTCCTGTTAATGTATTATCGGCAGGGCGCGAAACCGATATGGGGCATGGTTCCGCTTTTCACAATAATAGGGTTGAGGTTAAAAGAGTAAATCGCAAATAAATGGAAAACAAAGGGTTTATATTCGATTACTCAAAATGCGTTGCTTGTCATGCCTGCTTGGTGGCTTGCTATAATGAGAATCATACGCAACCACCAATATCTTGGCGACAGGTTCAATCTCATAACAAAATAAAGATTCCCTTATCTGGCTTTATAAATCTATCTATTGCATGTAACCATTGTGCGGATGCTCCTTGCTTAAAGGCTTGTCCTGCAAAAGCATACCATAAAGATTCCGTAACTGGTGCAATTATTCATACTGCCGATAAGTGTATTGGTTGCACATACTGTACTTGGGCCTGTCCGTTCGATGCTCCTAAGTATAATGCTGGAAAAGGCGTGGTTGAAAAGTGTAATTTTTGTAATGATAGGTTGAAGTTGGGTGCAATTCCGGCTTGTACCAATGCTTGTCCAACTGGAGCATTGTCTTTTGGTAGTATTGAAGTTAGCGAAATAGTTGTAGCTCCAGGCATGTCCAATAAACCAACAAGCCCTAGAGCTAATTTTTTAAACTCCGACGTTGTAAACTCTAAACCTCAAATGGATTTAGGTGTTTCTGGTTTTAATCCTAGCCAAGTCTTTATTAGTGATGTGAAACCTAAAATTAACGCAATAAAGGAGTGGCCTTTGGTTATTTTTACCTTGTTATCGTCGTTGTTGGTAGGTTGGATTTTATTTTTGCTTTTTAACCCTAGTAGCAATAATTATGGTTACTATTTTATTGGATTAGGGTTACTGGGTATGGGTTTAAGCAGCCTTCATTTAGGAAAGCCATTCAGGGCTTACCGTTCAATATTTAATATAAAAACAAGTTGGCTTAGCCGCGAAATTTTGCTTTACTCATTTTTCATTGGAATATCAACAGTAGTTTTTCTTTTTAGTTCGAGCCTTTTCTTTATTTCCTTGGCTGCATTATTTGGGCTATTATTGCTTGTAGCAATAGAATATGTTTATTCTGTTGCCGATAAAAACTATAAAACAATAATTCATAGTGCAAATACACTTTTAACAGCCTTTACATTTGGGTTTCTTCTTGCTAATTTCAATACTATTACCATTGGATTATTAGCAATTAAAGGTGTACTATTTTTAACTCGATATGCATATAAGAATGAAGTAAGTATTTCCATTCTAGTACTTGGTTTTATTCGATTCTTTTTAGGTATCATAGTACCTTTAACTTGTGTCATGATTTTGAATGTACCTAAAAGTGTAGTGTATATTTCCTTTATACTAGCGGAACTAATCGATAGATTTGAGTATTATAATAATCTACACATTGATACACCTCTCAATTTACTAAGCAAGTCGTTTTCTAGGGGAGATTAGAGTTTAACGCTTAAATTTCATTCTGCAAAAGGTATTGTTTGACTAACAATATCTTTTTTTATGTATAACTAGACTATAATTTGATTGATTTTTGAATGATTATTATTATATTTGTTAATATCAAGTGAAATTATGTAGTAAAAAATATTAATATGGACACATTAAATATTAAAGGCACAGCTGAAACGCCTAATGTGATTTTTGACCCTGCAAGCAATCTTTTCGAAATATCAGGAAAATCCTTGCCTGAAGACGTAAAGGAGTTTTACAACCCTTTACTTAAATGGTTTAAAGGATATTCCGAAGCCCCAAACGCAACTACTACCTTAAAAGTAAAGATGGATTACTTTAACACAGCATCGTCAAAAATGATATTGGAACTTTTTGAACTGTTAAATGAGATGCACGGGGAAGGAAAGGCTGTTACCATTGAATGGTATTACCAAGAGGACGATGAGGATATGATGGATGCTGGCAACGATTATGCCGATATGCTTGAGGTACCCTTTAAAATGATTAGTTCTGTTTCCAAATAGCAATTTGATTATGGATAGATTTTTTCTTGAGGCCAGCGCTATAACACCCTATGTTGAATTCGACAAGGGTACGGGTGTTTTTATTATTCAAGGAAAATCGTTGCCTGAGGATGTAAAATCCTACTATATGCCTCTGGTTCAGTGGTGGGATAACTACATTAAGAATCCTAATCTATCTACTAACTTAGTGTTGGATTTTGACTATTTTAACACTGCTTCTTCCAAAATGTTACTAATTTTGCTGAATAAAGTTAAGGAGTTGCATAAGAGTGGTAAGGAAGTGTTGATTACTTGGAAATATCCTCAGTTAGATGCTGAGTTAGAAGAAGCTGGAGAGGAATTTGCAGAACTTTTAAATGTACCATTCGAAATGATTGCTAAGCCCATAGATTAACTTATGATATTTTTACAAAATCCCTAGCGAAATGAAAAAGTTACAGATTCTTCCCAAAAAAGATTCTCCTGAAGTGGTATTTGACCCCCAATCAGGAAATTTTTCAATTGTTGGGATAAGCCATCCTGAAAACATATCGAATTTTTTCGACCCTGTTATGAAGTGGCTTGACGAATACCTTATTGAAATTAATAAGTCTAGCTCTGCTAGTATTAAACCTATAAAACTTAGGCTTTTCTTTAAATATATCAATTCTGCATCTTACAAGTATATGGTTACTTTCCTGCAAAAGATGAACGAATTTGTTGTGGCTGGCGTTTCTGTTACTATGGAGTGGCAGTATGAGCCAGAAGATGAGGATATGCGTGATGCTGGTTTTGAGTTAATGGAGTATGCTAATATTAAAATTCCATTTACCTGCAATGTTTGTTCCGATTCAATGTAGAGGTAAAATTTAATGATTATATACGAAAAAGGGAGCAACTTTGCTCCCTTTTCTATTTTAGTCGCCGAAGCTTATTCCAACGCCCCTTGCAGTATTTACCAAATCGCAAGTAGGCTCTACAAAGTTAGGACGATTAATTGCATCAATTAAAGGAACTGAAATAATGTCGGGGTGGCGGTATGCAACCATCTCGCCGAACTTGCCCTCAAGTACCATTTCAAATGCTTTAACACCAAATTGAGTTGCTAAAACTCTATCGTAAGCCACTGGAATACCTCCACGTTGAAGGTGACCAAGCACTGTTTCACGAATATCGGCATCAAAACCAATTCTTTTCAAATCGCTGGTTAGCGTGTGGGCTACACCACCAAGGCGTAGGTTGTGGTAACCAACCTCATCACTTTGCTCTGATGTTAAAGTACCACCAACAGGAGTAGCACCCTCTGCAATAACAACAATTGCGTGGCCTTTTCCTTTGTCGTAGCGGCTCTTTAATTTCTCTGCTACCTTATTAATATCGTAAGGGATCTCTGGAATTAAGCAAACCTCAGCACCACCAGCAATAGCAGCGTGAAGTGCAATCCAACCTGCATAACGTCCCATAACCTCAAGTATTAGCACGCGGTTGTGGCTCGATGCTGTGGTAACAAGTTTATCTACCGCATCGGTTGCAATTTGCACTGCAGTTTGGAAACCGAAAGTGAAATCGGTAGCCGAAAGGTCGTTATCAATAGTTTTTGGAACACCAATAACGTTAAGTCCTTTCTCGTATAGCTGTTGCGATATTTTTTGTGAACCATCTCCGCCAATGCTTATAACTGCATCAATACCAAGGTATTGTAATTTGCGAATCATTTCATCGGAACGGTCTACTGCACCCCATGAACCATCCTTGTTCTTAATAGGCCATGCAAAGGGGCCTCCCTTGTTGGTGGTACCAATAATGGTTCCCCCCTGTACGTGAATACCTGAAACTGCTTTTTCGTCTAAAACTCTAATTTCCGTAGGTTCGCGAAGAATTCCATCGAACGATTGAATACTTCCAATAACCTCCCAGTCTGGCTCCTGTGAGGCGCGCTTAACAATTGCCCGAATAACTGCATTCAAACCAGGACAATCGCCTCCACCAGTAGCAACTAAAACTCTTTTCATTCTAATAACATTTAAGTTTATTAATTAAATAAGGTGTATCAATTTTTCTAAAAAAGCCCCTTAAAATTAATTTATCGCCAATATTGCGTTGTTTTTCAGGGGAATAAAAACTAACAATTTGATAATGGGACAAATTTTTCCACCTTGACAAAAATATAAAAAAAATCAATGCTATATTAGCTAACGATGATTAAAGCCTTGAAAATACTGATAAATTTATTTCGCAAACGTGTGAAAACTGCCATTCCTAATCGGTCATTTTTAGGCCATCAGTCTAAATTTTATATCAATTTAACAATAATTTATAACTAAATCAATTTAAACCGATGAAGAAAACGTCCTTTTTCCAAATTAAGAACCTTTTAGCGGCCTTATTACTAGCCACTATGCTGTTAACTACATCGTGTAAGCAGCAGGCAAAGGAGATTGAACCATTTAAGGTGGAACATGTAAGTTGGGTTCCAAGCGCAACTATCTACGAAGTTAATGTACGCCAGTTCACCCCTGAGGGAACTTTTAAAGCATTCGAGACCCATTTACCCCGCCTGAAGGAGTTAGGTGTAGATGTTCTTTGGTTTATGCCAATTCACCCTATAGGGGTTGAAAACCGAAAAGGCTCATTGGGTAGTTACTACTCTGTTAAGGATTACTATGGTATTAACCCTGAGTTTGGCACATTGGACGATTTTAAATCGGTAGTGGCTAAAGCTCATGAGCTGGGAATGAAGGTTATTATTGATGTGGTTGCTAATCACACATCGCACGACGCGGTTCTAATTACTGAACATCCCGATTGGTACGTGCGCGATTCTACTGGAAAAGTTGTTTCTCCTTTCGATTGGACCGATGTAGCGAAGTTAGACTATTCTAAACCTGGATTACGTAAGTATATGATTGATATGCTTAAGTATTGGGTAAAGGATATCGATTTGGATGGTTTCCGATGTGATGTTGCAGCGGAGGTTCCTGCCGATTTTTGGAACGATGCACGTGCCGAACTCGATAAGGTAAAACCTGTATTTATGCTTGCCGAAGCCGAGAATATTGAGTTAATGAAGTATGCCTTTGATGTTGACTATGGCTGGGAGTTCCATCATATAATGAACTCAATTGCTAAGGGTACTAAGAGTGCTGTTGATATTGAGACATATCTACTTAAAAAAGCCGCTACTTACCCTAAGAATGCGCTTAAAATGAACTTTATAACCAACCACGATGAGAATTCCTGGAACGGTACTGAGTTTGAGCGTATGGGTGCTGCAGTTAAAACAATGGCTACACTTTCGTTTGTTGTTGATGGTATGCCATTAATTTATAATGGTCAGGAGGTTGGTTTCAATGAGCGTTTAAAGTTCTTTGAGAAGGACACCATTATTTGGGACGATGCGGCAAATATGACCGATTTCTACAAGAAGCTTACTACTTTTAAGAAAACTTATAGCGCCTTGAATGCTGGTGAAACTGGTGCCGATATTTTCCGCATTAAGTCCAACGCCGATAGCACCGTGTTTGCATTTACCCGCGAGAACGAGAAGGAAAAACTATTTATGGTATTCAACCTAACCGCAGCAAAACAGAATATTAAATTTATTGGCGATGCGCATTTGGGTAACTACACCGAGTATTTTACTGGTGAGGCAAAAGAGTTTGTGGCTGAACAGGAAATGGCTTTGGAGCCTTGGGATTATAAGGTTTATATTAAGCAATAAATAATGTTCATTATTCAAAAAGGGTTGTCAAATATGTTTGGCAACCTTTTTTGTTAAATAACAACAAATGGGGATACTATTACAAGGTCAAGTTTATTAATTTTGCGGTCGAAATTCGAAAATAATTAAAACTAAGCATATGTACTACACAGTTCCAGTTGTTGGAAAAGTTCATTGGATTGGCGTAAACGACCGCCGTAAGCGTCTTTTTGAGAATATGTGGCCTTTGGATAGGGGCGTATCGTACAACTCGTACCTTATTGTTGACGATAAAACCGCTTTGGTCGATACAATTGAGGATAGGGCTGCAGGAAACTACATTGAGCGTATTGAGAAGTTGCTTAATGGAAGAACTTTGGATTACCTAATCATCAACCATATGGAACCCGACCATTCGGGTGAAATTAAGGCTATTTTCGACCACTTTAAAGGTGTGAAATTGGTTGGTAACTCCAAAACCTTCAAAATGGTTGAAGCCTACTGGGGAATTAAGGAGAACCTTCATGTGGTTGACGATGGCGATATGCTGGATTTAGGTCATCACAAACTTAAGTTTGTTATGACCCCTTGGGTTCACTGGCCCGAAACTATGATGACTTACGATACTACCGACCAAATTCTATTCTCTGGCGATGCTTTTGGTAGTTTTGGTACTTTAGATGGCGGTATTTTCGATGATGAAATCAATTTTGATTTCTTTGAGGAGGAGATGCGCCGTTACTACTCAAACATTGTTGGCAAGTACAGCAATATGGTTCAGAAAGCTTTTGCAAAGCTAAAAGGCGTACCAGTTAAGGTTATTGCTGCAACTCACGGCCCAGTTTGGCGTTCGAACCCATCAAAAGTGCTTGAGCTGTACGATAAATGGAGTCGTTACGAGGCCGAGGAGGGTGTTGTTATTGTATTTGCATCGATGTATGGAAATACCGAGGAGATTGCCGATTATATTGGCCGTAAGCTATGCGAGAATGGCGTTAAAAACATCAGAATACATGATGTGTCGCGCACACATATTAGCCACTTAATTAACGAGATTTGGAAGTACAAAGGGTTAATCCTTGGATCGTGCGCATATAACTCGCAGATGTTTCCGCTAATGGAGCAGTTAACCCGCGAGTTAACTCATATGGGTATTAAAAACAAGCAATTAGGGTTATTTGGAAGTTACAGCTGGAATGGAGGAGGGGTGAAGAACCTAATGAAATTCATTGAGGAAACCGAACTGGAGCTTGTTACTGAGCCCTGCGAGGTTTACGGTAAGCCAAACGAGGAAAAACTTGCCCAGTACGATGTTTTGGCTAAGGTAATGGCTGAAAAGATTAAGCAGTAGTATTAATATAGAAGTTGAAAAGGCTGGAAAATCCAGCCTTTTTTTGTTTTTATTTATCTACTCGTGAGCAATAAAATAGTATTCCACCTTTCGATAAAATAAATCCTCAAAATTTGATTGGGACAACGATTGGTTGTCTTTTATAAAAGACTTAAGGGTTGAAATTCTTAGTCCAACCTCATTGGTAATAAATTGGTAAATATCGGCAGGATTTGTTCCGTAGTAATCCGATGCACCCAGTCCGCACTCAAAAATAATTGTTGGTTTATCACGCAATA
>CAZTVY010000025.1:0-15619 GCA_964617235.1 uncultured Rikenellaceae bacterium
TTGGTGAGCGCGTTGTATATGAAACAATATATAGTCAAAACTTTGACGGCACTCATGGTTGGACTTTGTCTGGCGAGTTTGAGGTTGACTCACCTAAAGGCAAGGGAGGATTGGTAATTGGATATCCCGATCCAACGGTTGCTTATAGCGGAAGTAAAGTTTTAGGTACAGACCTAAATGGACTAGGCAGTACCGAAGGAGACTATGAGAATAGCATTAGCGAAAGTCAGTCCTACAAAGCAATATCGCCTTCAGTAAATGCATTATTCTATAAAGACCTCAAGGTAAACTATCGACGTTATTTGAATGTTGAGGTGTGGGATAAAGCATATGTTGATGTAAACAAAAACAACAGTTCTACGTGGAACAATGTATGGTTCAATAACAACTACTTTACCGACCAACTTTGGACAAAAACATCGCACGATATCCCTAGTGCAGTTTCGCGCTCCAACAACCTTAAGTTCCGCTTTGTTCTTGGTCCAACCGATGTTGGAACAACATACTCCGGTTGGAACGTTGACGATTTTATTGTTACTGGCGATTACATTACCAAGGATGTAGGCGTTGTTTCCTTGGTTTACCCACTTTCGGGGTGTGGACACTCTGCAACTGATAGTGTTATTGTTAAAATTGCTAACCTAGGAGCAGATGCGTCGCCATCAAATTTCCCGGTTCAATATTCCTTTAACAATGGCACAACATGGACAACCAATTACGTTAACCAAAGTATACCTGCTGGCGATACCATTGAATTCAAATTTACTACTAAGGTAAATTTAACAACACCCGGAATTAAAAACTTTAGAGCCAGAACAAGATTAACAGGCGACGAGGATGCATCGAACGATGGTATCGCCAATCAAATTTATATTGTTCCAACATACTCGGCACCTTACACAGAGAATTTCGAAAGTAACGATGGCTACTGGAGAGCATTCGGCACTTCACTTTGGCAGTGGGGAACTTCTGGAAAGGCCTCAATTAGCGGAGGTTCCAAATCGTGGATAACGAGCCTTACTCAAAATTACGGCGATGTACTAACAGGCGCAACCGATACAATTGCCACCGAAGATTTTGAAAGCGCAGTGGGTTGGACCTTAAACGGGGAGTTCCAAATTGCAATACCATTGTTTCTTTCTGATACAATTCCCTATTTTACGTATAGTGGGATGAAATGCCTTGGAACTGATTTAACCCGATTAGGCTCTCGCAAAGGGATGTATGAAAATGCAACGACTGTAGATGCCATTTCACCATTCTTCAATGTTGCAAACTACACCAACTTAAAGTTGATGTTCTATAAATGGCATAAAGTAGCTGCTGGCGATACTGCTAAAATACAGGCAAGCAACAATGGAACTAACTGGAAAACCATTTGGACTAACTCAGGGCTTGCAATTACAGAAGATATTTGGACCGAAGAATCATTAAATATACCAGACAGTTTAGCGAATGGAGGCAGCATTAAATTCCGTTTTGTAATAATTTCCAATTCCGATGGAGTTGTGGCAGAGGGCATGAACTTTGACGACATGATTCTAACTGGAAAATTATTCACAAACAACTTTGCTTATTTACAAAGCCCATGCTTTAACTTTACCGGAATAAATAAACCCATTTTGGACCTTTCGGTATTTAATCACACCGAAGCCGAGGTTGATGGGGCGACATTACAATACTCTCTCGATAATGGCAGCACCTGGAACTATATTGAAAATACCGATTCGCACGATGATTATTGGAATTGGTACACTGATAGTACTGTATCTGCAATAGGTAAAGATGGATGGACTGGAATTGACACTCAATGGAGAGGTTCAAAACATCTATTGCCAGCAGCAATAGTAAATAAAAACAATGTTATATTCCGTGTTGCATTTAAATCCGATAAAGCCAACAATAATTATGGAGGTATAGGTATTGATAATGTAAAACTCTACAACGCTCCACACGATGTTGGTGTAAATGCAATCACGAGCCCTTCAACAACCTGTAATCTTAGCAATCAGGAAACAATTAATCTTCAAATTAATAATTTTGGCGTAAGGGATATGCTTGTGGGCGATTCCATTACTGTTCAAGTAAATGTAGTACACCCAGAATTTACTGACAGCCAAACCGATAAGATTATACTTTCATCGAATCTCGTTGCAGGTGGAAGCATTAACCACCCCATAACCAAAAAATTTGACTTTTCATTAAGTGGACAGTATGATATTGAGGCAAAAACTTCTATAGAAACAGATCCACTCTTTTACTCCGCAACTGATAATGATGTTAAAACAAAAACAGTAATGGTTCAAAAGCCTGATGTAGACTTAGGGGATGATATCTACACCCTTAATCCAACATCGGTAATTCTTGATGCTACTTGTTCTGGAACCGTTTCATACCAATGGTTTAAAGCACCCAATTTTGTTACAGTAATTGCAATTTCGCCTAGTCTAGCTGTAACCGATCCAAATGGTGGTACATACGTTGTTAAGGTTACTAACACCATTCCATGTACAACCATAGATACGGTAACTGTTCATAGACTGATTCGTGACGTTGGTGTTTCATCATTTAATAGCCCAATTAGTTCCTGTGAACTATCCAACCAAACTCCATTTGAAGTTTACATTAAAAACTTCGGAACTGACACGCTGGAAACTGGTTCAACCATTGATATAAGTTACATATTCAACGGCAGTCCAAGAAAAGACTCCACTTGGACAATGGACAGAAACCTACTCCCTAACGATTCCTTACTATTCATCTTCAACAAAACGTTGAATCTACAGACCGTTGGGGCTTACAACCTTAAAGCTTGGGCTAAAGTTAGTCTGGATGAGTTAACTAGCAATGACACCACATCTAAAACTATTGATGTTTGGGGCTATCCTACGTTTGATCTAAAAACTGTTATGGGACTTCCAAAGGATAGTGTAACTGTTTTAAATCCAACTTATATTGTTGATGCTGGTGCAGGATGGAATGCATACTTATGGCTGAACGATAATAGCACCAACCAAACTTACACAATGGCAAATACAGGTTGGGCTAAAGCAAGAGTTTTCGATGTCCATTCTTGTCCTGCAACAGACTCAATCTATGTTGATTTAAGTTTTGCTGATATCTCGGTAAGCGAAGTTATTAACCCAGTTACCGCCTGTGCAATTAGCGGCACTGTTTATCCACAAATAAAAATTAAGAATGCTGGTACAAACACAATTCCTGGAGGAACAAATATTCAACTTAAGTACTACCTCAATTCAATATTAAAGGAATCGCCAATATTAACTCTAAGCTCAGATTTACTGCCAAATGCAACCCGAAATGTTGTATTCGGAACCGGAGTAAACATTTCTGCTGTTGGAACTTATAACTTCGATTTCGTGGCAACGTTCCCTTCTGATTCTAAATCAAGCAACGATAGCATAAGGCATACTGTTAATGTTTTTGGATATCCTTCAATAAGTTTACCAGATTCAGTCTTTACGAGAAACTCTAACTACACAATTGATGCAGGTGCTGGACGCGATAGTTACAGTTGGTCAACTGGAGCAACAACTCAACAAATAACTGTAGACCAGACCAATAAATACAAGGTAACTGTAGTTGAAAACGGAATGTGCTCAAGCCAAGACTCTGTTGTGGTAACATTCCTAAAGCATAATTATACTATCAACCAAATTATTAATCCTGTAACATCATGCAGTACGCCAACCTTGCAATCAGTAACATTACGTTACAGCAATATAGGTAATGATACGCTAAAGGCGGGTCAACAAGTAGTATTTGGCTATGCTATAGACGATGAATTTTTTGCGGAAAAAACCTATACATTAACCTCTGCTCTAAAACCTGGTCAATTCATGCTATACCCATTCAGCGATAAACTTGACCTTTCTACGCCCAAAACCAGATATATTGAGGCCTATGGTAAATACAACGGAGATATTAACTCTACCGACGATACCATAATGGTTACTTTCGATATCAAAGCATCGCCTATTGTTAACCTTGGTGCGGATAGGGTAATTAGAACCGAAAATATTACTCTTGATGGAGGTGAAGGAACTGGATATAACTACCTATGGCAAGATAACAGCACAAACCGTTTCTTTATTGTTGAAAACACAGGAAATTATTGGGTTACTACTACTGCTCCGAATGGTTGTTCCGATAGAGATACTGTTACTATAACTGCGCTTAAGCCCGATTTAAGAGTATCGTCAATAATATCACCGGCATCGGCTTGTATTTTAAGTAGTACGCAACAAGTGCAGGTTGAGATTGAAAATGTTGGAACCGATACCATTTTTGTTGGACAAACAATTAATGTTTCCTATGAAATAAATGATGTGTTACAACAAACTCAAGGAATTACGCTCACACAGAAATTCTTCCCTGGACAAAAATTAACGCATCTCTTCACAAAAACTTCAGACATGAGTGGTGTTGGAACCTATATCATTAAAAGTTACACCACCTACTCCGGGGACCTAAATCCGTTCAATAACACTGCAACAAAAACGGTTATCACCTTAGGTATTCCAACCGTTGATATTGGGCCAGACAGAGGTGTATGCTCGGGATCCACATTAACGCTTAATGCAGGAAACCCTGGGGCTACCTACCTATGGAGTACGTCTGCCACAACACAAACTATCAATGTAAGTTCGGCAGGCACATACTCAGTACAGGTAACCGATGGATATGGTTGCTCAAATACAGGGGCAGTTACAATACACGTTAACTCATTGCCAACAGTTACTCATGCTCCACTTGATGATGTATGTTTTAGTGAACCTGCATTCAATTTAACAGGGGGAAATCCTTCCGGTGGAGATTATAGTGGTAGCGGAGTAACTAGTAATACTTTCACAGCCTCAGCAGCTGGGGCTGGAACTCATTCCTTAACCTATACTTATACCGATGGGAATGGCTGCTCTAACTCTACTCCTGTAAGCATAACCGTACAACCAAAGTTAAATGTCGATTTAGGCGCAGATAGGTCAATAACAGCACCCGAGGTTTTAGATGCAGGTGCAGGCTTTACTTCATATAAATGGCAAAATAACTCAACAGATCAAACCTACACTGTTGTTACTTCTGGATTCTACTACGTAACAGTTACCGACGCTAATGGTTGTGAAGGATATGACGAAGTTAATATCACCTTCCTTGAAACATCGGATATAATTGTTTCGAACCTAGTTTCTCCAGTTACCGGATGTTACCAGAGCACACCTACTCCTATTACGTTTGAAATTAAAAATAGGGGAACAAAAACCTTTATAGATGGTGAAAAAATAAACTTACGATACCGTATTGGTTCAAGTGCATTTGTTACAGATGAATATACTTTCAAATCAAACTTTGCACAGAATAACACCTTAGAGTACACCTTTGCTAATGGAGTTAACTTGAGTTCAGGTAATTTCACATTTACCTGTTACACCATAATTAATGGAGAAAAAGGCGACTCTACTGATTACAATATTACAATCCACCCATTGCCAGTATTCAGTTTTGCTTCCGATACAATAAGGGTAAGCGCAAGCAATATAAATGGATATAACCTTAATTCAGGTGTGAACTATCCTACCTACAATTGGAGCACAGGTGCGACAAGTCCAAACATAACTATTAATCAACATGGAAAATACTGGCTAAGGGTAACCGATGCAAACAACTGTAGCACTTCCGATACAGTTGTAGTTTGGTGGCCTGTAAACACTGAAATCATCTCAGATATTGATGCTACCATTAAACTATTCCCTAATCCAGTTAAGGATAAGTTAAACATATTGATAGAATCAGAGAAAGCGTACATTTACACTATTGAGGTTATGAATCCTCAAGGAATGCTAGTTCATAAACAAAAAACATTGCCTTCGAACAGTATCTCCGATACAATAGGTATGGAAGACTTAACACCAGGAATTTACTTAATAAAAGTTAGCAATGAGAAGGGAAGTGCAGTATTTAAAATAATTGTGACAAATAGCTAAACTCCTTTGTATTGTATCAAAAACGGAGTATTTCATAAGAAATACTCCGTTTTATTTTTCACAACTTAGATTCTTTCAAAATAAACAATTCTGACAATAATCATTAATTTGAACTTGAAAGGTTTATACATTCGAACTTCGTAAATTAAATTTTACTCACAGTTATTATTCGAATTCTTCATTAAAATATTTTGCTATGCATAAAATTGAGAAACACCCCATTCTTGAAGTACCCAAGGTGGAAAATGTTACATTTCTATTTGGAGGGAAACAGGTGAAGGGCGAAAAAGGTTTTACTATTGCCGCAGCCTTACACCAAGCTGGCTTCCCAGTTCACAGTCACAGTATTGAGCATCGCGAGCGAAGCCTCGAGTGTGGTATTGGCAAGTGCGGTGCCTGCGAAATGCTTGTGGATGGACAAATAAAGCGTATTTGTATAACTCCTGTTGATGGAGTTAAGGAGGTTTGCGAAATTCCACAGGAGCACACTCCCGATGTTAAACCAGCCAACAAGCAACATAGTACCAAGGTTTACAAAACCACCGTGGCTATTATTGGTGCTGGGCCTGCAGGTTTAGCAGCACGTGAGGTTCTTCTACAACATGGTGTGGAAAACATTGTAATTGACAATAATGCCACCATTGGCGGACAGTTTAACATGCAAACACACCAGTTCTTCTTCTTCGAAAAAGAGAAGAAATTTGGAGGAATGCGTGGTTTCGATATCGCAAAAACGCTTGCTGGCGATAACCATGAGGGAATTTTCCTAGATAGCACCGTTTGGGATGTTTTAGAAAACAAACGTATTGCCGTTAAAAACATCATTACGGAGGAAATTTACTTTGTGGAGGCCGACCATATGGTAATTGCCACTGGTGCCGTGCCTTTTATGCCCACATTTGAGAACGACGACCTTCCTGGTGTTTACACCGCCGCCGTGGTTCAAAAAATGATGAATCAGGAGTTTACACTACTTGGCAAAAATGTTCTTTCGGTTGGTGCTGGAAATATTGGATATTTAACCAGCTACCAGCTAATGCAAGCAGGCGCAAATGTTAAGGCTATTATTGAGGCAATGCCCCACGAGGGAGGATTCCCTGTTCAGGCAAACCGTGTACGCCGCTTAGGCATTCCAATTATGCTTGGTAAAATACTGGTTAAAGCGCTACCAAACGAAGACCACACAGGTATTGTTGGTGCAGTTATTGCCGATGCAAAAGATTTCAAGGCAATTCCCGGGACTGAGCAAATTATTGAGGGTATTGATGCTATCAATATTTGTACAGGTCTTGTTCCCGATGATCAGCTATTGATTAAAGGTAACGAGATATTTGGCCGTAACTGTTACGGTGCTGGCGATGCCATTAAAATTGGCGAAGGCACAAGTGCCGTTCTCCGCGGAAAACAAGTGGCATACGAAATTCTACACGAAATAGGCGCACGTTTCAAATACGACATCTACTTAAATATCAGCAAGGAGTATATTGATAGCCAGCAACACCCTGTAAGAGTCATTGATAACCCTTATCTTCCATCGGATGAGCGTAAAAAAGCAAAACCTTTTGTGCAAATTGACTGCTTGTATGGCTTTGCCTGCAATCCTTGTACATTTGCTTGTCCTCACGGAGCAATTACAAAAAACTCAACCAGCACTGTTCCTGTTGTCGATTTTAACAAGTGTATTGGTTGTATGGACTGCGTTTACCAATGCCCTGGTTTAGCAATATTTGGCTACAGCTACGCTAAGGATTGGTTATTCCTGCCAATTGAGTATGAAGCACAGGAAGGTGCCGAAGTATTTTTAGTCGATAATAACGGCAAAGTACTTGGCAACGGTGTTATTGAAAAAATACTTCGTAAACCCAACAAAACCAATGTTGCTCGTGTAAAATCACACGATTTGCATGGCGACGATTTACTCAATGCTCGGGGATTTATTGTTAAGGAAAACTTCCCAAAACCAGTAGAAATAAAGAAAACATCGTATAAGCCAGAGGAAAAAATTTACGTTTGCCACTGCGACGATGTAAGTTTAGATGAAATTATGGAGGTTATTGGCGATCGTAAATTTATCTCTGCAGATGAAATTAAACATACCACCCGCCTGGGAATGGGAGCTTGTAGGGGTAAACGTTGTATTAAGCGTTTAAAAACCACACTCGCTCCAAAGGGAATTCAAATTGTAGGAGATGCCACTCCTCGTGGACCGCTTAGCAATCAAGTTTCCATGGGTGAACTTTACCCAAAGGATGTTCCAGAAACTTACATCACCGGAGTAAATGGTAAAAAAGCAAGAGTTGAGAAAATTCCTGTGCTTATTGCTGGTGGCGGTATGGCTGGTAGTTCACTTTTCCGCTATATGGCAGAGGCAGGTTTAAACCCAGTTTTACTAAACTACGGACGTGGTGCCAGCTGGCGTAATATTGCCGGTGGTCGTACAGCTTTCTCGCTACCCGAGATCGCCGATATTGCCGAAATGAACCACAAACTATTCCAGGATCTTCATACAGTATCAAATATTGACTATCGACCAATCAACTATGTAAACTTTGCCCACGACGAGAATACCAGAAAAGCTCTTGAGGCTTCAATGGCATGGAGCAATGCTTATATGATTGATCCAAAGGATTTCCAAAAGGAAATTTCTCCCTTTATGAATCCTAAACTTTCTACCTACAACGCTGCTCTTATTACCAAAGGATGCTGGCAAGCAACTCCTGGCAAAACAATCGATTTGCTTCGCAAAATTGGAATCGAGAAAGGTGGTGTTATCAAGGAGGATTGCGAGTTAATTAGCATTCACAAGAATGGAAATGGTTTTGTGGCCTTGGTTCGCGACCACGATAAGAGTTACGTTGAGTACCATGCAGATAATTTTGTAAATGCACTCGGACCAACTGGCGAGAAGTTTACCCGTCAACTTGGAATTTACACCGGGATTTACCCTGTAAAACACCAAGCGTTTATTACACGTCGTTTACCTTGGTTAGGCGTTAATGGCGATCCTCTAGGAATGCTTATCGACCGTAGAAATTATAAAGGATTTGTGGCAGTGTACGGACAGCAACTTGCAGAAACTGGACAAATTATTGGCTGTGCATCGCCAGCAGTTGATCCACGTGAAGCTGATAAAAACCTAAAATATAACTCTCAGGATTTTATCGAAATAGCCTCGGAGGTATTCTCTGGTTGGATTCCTCAACTAAGTTCTGTTGGTTTCCAAGCAGTTTGGGCTGGTTACTACGTGGAACCACGTATGTTTATAGACACCAAGCACGGCCTATTCACTGGACTTCGCGGACAAGGATTCATGCTAAGCATGGGACTTGCTAAAATGTATGTTGATGAGTTAACTGGAAAAACCGTTCCAGAGTACTTCAAACGCTTAAGACTTGAAGGTGACGGATTACCAGAAAAGGCTTTTAAATAGATTTCCTACACACTAAGACACAAAGACGCTAAGGGTTTCCTTGGCGTCTTTTTTAACATCTCAACAACCTAATGTTTAAGGGTATTTCTGTGTTAAACATTACTTTTATTCTTTATTTTTGCTGCACTAACAAAACAAGTCTATACCATGCCCCGTAAACCCCAAAAATCGGAAATTTGCTTAAACTGTAATTTCCCTCTCAGACCCGAAGATAACTTCTGTCCTAATTGCGGACAGGAAAATAACGTTAGGAATGTTCCGGCTCGATACCTTATTGTTGAACTATTCGAAGGATTCTACAGCTTCGACACAAAGCTCTGGAACACCATAAAAGCATCTATTATAAAGCCCGGAAGAATAACACTAGACTACCTTGAGGGTAAAAGAGCGCGTTACGTCCCACCTCTAAAATTCTATCTTTTCATCAGTTTTGTATTCTTCCTACTCCTAGGGAAATTAAGCGACAATGCCATTGATTCAAGCAAAATTAATGGTAATGTTTCCATCAATGAGGATATTGGAGCAATGAACATCTCGTTAAACGAACTTTTAGGGAAACAGAAAAATTACAGCAGCACGGATAGTAACGATGTAAACTCCTTGGAATTTGAATTCAAGTCAAAGGATAGCTTATTGATGACTATTAAGAGCCTTCAAACTGCACACGATACAATCCTTAATAAACTTCTTTTGGCAGATGATATAGACACCAACAGCATTACCAGAGAAAACCTAAGAAAGGCGATAGCCTTAATTCCCGAAAATAACGCTGCGCTGGACTCAATAAAACCGAAGTTTGGAATATTTGGCAAAGTTAGTTTCGACACAAAAGAAGAGTATTTTAAATTTAAATCCGACGTCCAAAATTACAACAACAGTCAACTCGATTCGGTACTACTATCAAAAGGGGAAAATGTAAACTGGTTCAACCGGCAAATGCTTAAAAAGATGGCCGTTTACGATTTCAAAAGTAAGGATAGCATTAAGCAAATAACCCAGGCTATACTTAAGAGCATATCTTTAACCATGTTTATAATGATGCCGCTTACTGCAATATTGCTCCTTTTAATTTTCTACAGAAAAAAATACTACTACGAGCACCTGATTTTCACCATTCACATACACACTATATTTTTCATCGTTTTCAGTTTAATTCTTACAATCCAGATTTACATAAGCGAATCGTTTGGAGGAAAACTCTGGGGATGGTCGTTCCTGCTGTGTATGATCTATCTGATTATCTCACTTAGGAACAACTACAAGCAATCATGGGGAAAAACAATTGCAAAGTTTATTTTGATGTCGATTCCTTACGGTATAACTGCATTTATACTAACTCTTTTTGCAGTGGTTTACGGTTTTCTGGCTTAAAAACCGAATTGCTTCCAATTAAACATTTACATATATTTACTGTTTAATGTAAAAAAGTTTATATGGATAAAGTACAAATATTTGCCGATTGGCAAGAAGGAATGGCCTTTGAAGCCGAAGTAAACGGACATAAACTTATGCTCGATGCCGACGAAAAAGTTGGCGGAACAAACAAAGGTCCACGCCCTAAACCCCTAATGCTAGTTGCATTGGCAGGCTGTACTGGAATGGATGTAATATCTATCCTAAAGAAAATGCGAGTTGAACCAAGTAAATTCCGTGTTTGGGTAGAAGCAGAGCAAACCGAGGAACATCCGAAGCATTACACAGCCATGAAGGTTATATATGAATTTTGGGGCAAAAACCTTCCACTTGAAAGCATCAATAAAGCAATTGGTCTATCGGAGGAGAAGTACTGTGGGGTTAGCGCTGCTTACCGTAAAGGAATGACCATAACCCATGAAGTTCGCGTTAACGAAGAATAACGATTCGTTGTTGGTTGATTGTTGATCGTTTTCAGATAATATTCTTAATACTAAATTGTGACTTCTTAATTCTTTAAACAATGTCAATCACCAAAGATATTCAGATTGAGGATTTGGTTGAGTTGTTGCCTCAATCGGTTTCATTGCTCAGAGAAAAAGGAATTGTATGTGTGGTTTGCGGCGAACCCGTATGGGGCAGTTTGAATGATTTGGCAACCCAAAAAGGCTTATCGGATGAAAGTATTGAGCAAATTATTAGCGAACTCAATAAATTTCTTAAGGCTGAATAACTTACATTAACTATTTTAAAAGTTGAATAAAACTGATTAAGTTTTGCTTTGATAAAACTAATCATTCAGGATTACCTGTTCTTTTATCATCTTTTTTAGATAAAAATTATGCAAATCGTCTACCAAATAGTCGTTTAATAGAACGTAAGGCAGCAAAAAGATTATTACCTTGCGCCACTTTTATTAAACAAATTAAGACTATGATTAAACGATTTACTCTAATCTTTTTCTTGGTAACTTGCATCATGCATTCAGGCTTTTCAAGCCCTGCTTATCCTAGAAAAACTAAGTTTATACAACCCGATGGTAGCACAATTACCATAACCCTAAAGGGCGACGAAAAACACAAATGGGCTGTTACCCCTGATGGCTACACACTTCTTTCTAACTCCAAGGGTTACTTTGAGTATGCAATTAACGATGAGCGCGGATACATTATCCCATCAGGTGTAGTTGCAAAGGATATTGAGAATAGAACAACCGAGGACAAAGAAATACTATCAAAAACTAAAAAAGGTTTATTTTACTCCAAGGAGCAGCTGCAAATGCTTAAAAGCATTCGAGCAATAAAAGCAGCCGAATCCCAAAAATCTTTCCCAACAACAGGCAACCGAAAACTTGTTTGTATTCTTATGGGATTCAAGGATAAGGCTTTTTCTAAAACTCAAGCCGATTTCAATAACTTGTTTAATCAAGTAAACTATACTGCTAATGGAGCAACTGGTAGTGTAAAGGATTATTACTTAGAAAACTCGTATAACCAATTTAACCTTACAGTAACCGTTGCAGGACCATACACAGCCAATAACAATATGAGTTACTATGGTGCTAATGATGCCGACGGATACGATGTAAACCCAGAAGCCTTGGTAAACGAAGCCATTACTGCAGCCGATGCTGCGGTGAATTATGCCGATTTCGATAACGATGGAGACGGATACGTTGACGGTGTATACATAATTTATGCTGGCTATGGAGAAGAGGCTGATGCCCCTACAAATACAATTTGGGCTCATGCATACCATATAACAGACAAAACGCTCGATGGAAAAATTATCAAAAATTACTCTTGTTCCGCAGAACTATCTGGGAATTCAGGTACAACTATAACTGCAATCGGTGTTATTTGTCATGAGTTTGGGCATGTATTAGGTGCACCAGATTATTACGATACCGACTACGAGACAGGTGGTCAATTTGACGGTACAGGAGAGTGGGATCTTATGGCAGGCGGCTCATGGAATAACGATGGCATAACACCTGCTCACCACAATGCTTACACCAAAGTAATGGTATATGGCTGGGGTACTGCAACTACACTTAACGATGGAACTTCAATTACAATACCTGAATCCAAAACCAATGCAAATGCATTCTACAAAGTAAATACCACAACAACAAATGAGTATTACTTAATTGAGAACCGCCAAAAAAATGGATTCGATGCCTATATCCCAGGCCACGGACTAGTAATTTACCACGTAAGCAAAGATGTTGTTTCTCACTACGAAGACAACGATATCAACGCAAAGGCCCCACAGCATATGTACCCTGTATGCGCTTCAACAACAACAAATCCGGGTTCAACACCATCAACATATGGTAATATTAATAGCGATGGATGTCCATTCCCCGGCACATCCAACAAAACCTCTTTTACCGATGCTACAACACCTTCAATGAAATCGTGGTTAGGAGTAGCAACAAATAAACCAATTACAAATATCTCTGAGAACACTAGCACTGGAGTTATTACATTCGATTTTGATGGAGGAAATACCGGTAATCCTACAAACTTTTCGGCTGTAGCTGCAAATGAATCTCAAGTTGATTTATCATGGGCTAAATCGGAAAATAGAGATGTTGTAGTTGCCTATTCAACTTCATCAACATTTGGTTCGTTGGTGGATGGAAACACCTATACAGTTGGCCAATCGATAAATGGTGGTGGAACAATACTTTATCAAGGCGACGCTACTTCATTTAATCACACTGGCTTAAATAGCAACACCACTTATTACTATAAGGCTTGGACAAAACTTACCTCCACTCCAACCTACTCGTTGGGAACTGTTACACAAGCAAAAACTGCCTGTTCAGGAGTCCTAGCACTACCATTAACAGAAAACTTTAATTCAGGCGATATTTCAGGATGCTGGTCCATAATAGACAACCAAGGTAATGGTCAAGTATGGCAAATTGGAAGTATTGGTGAAGGCTTATCTGGAACGTACATCTATTTAGATTCTGATGGTTATGGAGAGGATAATACTCAGAATGCGGATATGGTTACCCCTGCAATCAACACTACAGGTCTATCATCTGTAACCATTGCATTTAAGCACTACTTTAAAGTTGAAGCAGGCGAAATCGCAACTTTCTCATACAGCCTTGATGGAACCAACTGGATTCAAATTGACCAATGGACTGCAACAACAACAAATCCAAATAATTACAAAAAAATATTAACTGATGTGGCCAATAAACCATCGGTAAGATTCAAGTGGAACTACACTGGAACTTGGGGTTGGTTCTGGTGTATAGATGACATCAGTATTACTGAAACCTCGGCAGCGGATGTTATTGCAAACTTTAAAGCAGAACCCACCAATATTAACATTGGAGAATCTACTACAATTACCGATTTATCAAACGGAACGGTTACATCCTGGGCTTGGAATTTTGGAAACGGAGCTACTCCTGCAACTGCAACAACAGCAGGGCCTCACTCAGTAACCTACTCCTCTGCAGGAAACAAAACAGTAACCCTAACCATTAATGGCAATGTAACTGAAACAAAAACCAACTATATCAACGTTGTTGACCCTAACGCTCCAGCAGTAATTGTGGGCTGGAATTTTGAGGATAGCAACGTAACTGCTGACGAAGGAATTGCCACAAACTCTACAAAAACAATCACTACAAGCGCTACAGGAACAGTCTCTTATTCCACAGGAACAGGAGGTACAGGCACCAATGCATTAACAAGTACAGGATGGGATAATGGAGCAGACTCAAAAGCTTGGCAAACAGAATTTAACACATTAGGCTATAATACAATTACCATTTCGTCTAAGCAAAAAAGTTCAGGAACTGGACCCAAAGAGTTCAAACTTCAATATAAAACAACTGGAACAACTTGGACCGATGTACCCTCGAGCAATATAACACTTGCTAACGACAACTACATTTCGGGAGTATTAACCAATTTTGCACTACCAAATGATGTTGCAAATCAACCATCAGTTTCATTACGTTGGGTGATGAGAAGTAACCTTCAGGTATCATCTGGGAACGTTGCATCAGGAGGTACTAGCCGAATTGACGACATTGTTATTAAAGGGAAAAAGATGGATAGTCCTACCCAGTATACTATAGCAATGAGTAAAAATGGCAATGGAACTATTACTCCAGCAACAGGTGAACATACTTACAATGCAGGTGCTACAGTTGAATTAACCGCAACGCCCGACCAAGGTTGGCAGTTCGAGAAATGGGAAATAAATGGCAATACTGTAAACACATCTTCAACTCAAATCACCATTAACTCAAATACAACTGCTATTGCAACTTTCACAAAGATTACCTATACGCTCACTGTTTCGCATGTTGGAAATGGTACAGTAACACCTACGGATGGTGAAACTACTCACGATGCAGACGTTACGGTTACTTTAACCGCGACACCCGACCAAGGATGGCAGTTTGAAAAATGGGAAATAAATGGCAATACTGTAAACTCGGCATCAACCCAAATTACTATCAATTCCAACACAACTGCAATAGCAACATTTACTGTTATCAATGGAATTGACATTATTGAAACCCAAATTGCCGTATACCCTAACCCCACAAACTCTGTTGTTAACATAAAAAGTGATAATGTTATTAGAAGTATTCAGGTTTTAGACATTACAGGTAGAATACTAAATACTAAAGAGAACATTTTAGATTCAAAAACCGATACCGATTTAACGGGATTTGGCCCTGGAATGTACTTGCTAAGAGTTATTAGCACAGACAACTCGGTACAAATATTAA
>CAZTVY010000026.1:0-15579 GCA_964617235.1 uncultured Rikenellaceae bacterium
GCCTCGGCAAGGATAAAACAAAGTTCGGAATAACTCATAAGTGTTCCCATTGATTCTGGCTGAATAAAATAATCGCCAATAACAGAGGTCATCCTTGAACCGTTACCAAGATAAGCAGCGGCCTTAGCCGATGTCAATCCATTTGGTAATCCTGCCCAAAAACCGCCTGCCGCAGGCGTTTTGGCATAAACAACAACCCTCCAGTCCGGATGTGCATGATTGGTTGGTTGATAGAGTAAATCTATCATTGTTTTACTAACCCGATGGTCGTCTCGAGTTTTATAGGTCTCATTCAAAGGATTATTATTCGGGAAAGAACCGAGGTACTTTAACGCAGCATTATCGGAATTTGAACTAAAAATAGGGTAGCTGGCCGCATTGGTAACTAACATATCGGTAAACTCGTTTGTTACGAACGATTGGTAATCGGCACGACCCGACATCCTGAGAAGCAGTCTTAAACGAAGTGAGTTTGCAAACTTTTTCCACTTAAGAATATTATTGCCGAATAAAATATCGCCATTAATACGCTCATTCTCGGAACTTAAATCGAACAAGGTATTTGCATAGCTCAATTTGCTGATTAAATCGAGGTATATGCTTTCCTGTGTATCGTATTTTGGAGTTAATGCACTATCAATATTAAAAGCTTCCTTGTAGGGAATATCACCGTATAAATCAGTCAGAACCGAAAATAGGTAGCATTTTAGTACCAGAGCAACTGCCTTGTAATTCTTTTTATCTGCTTTTTCTGCGATTTCAATAATCCGCTGAATTTCAACTCCAGGTCCAGCATAAAGGTTAGCCCATACCGAGTTAATCACATCGTTTCTGGGCAAATATCTATCCTCGTCGGTGTATTGAACTTTGGCCATATGCTGTACCCAGCATGATCCTATCTCGTGCCCAAGCCAAACATCCTGAATTTGATCTGATAAGCCCTCAATAGCGCCTGCAAGCAAAAGATCGGGATGACTTTTTTCCCAATCAATATCGTTTGTGTTTGTATTTATCTCTTCAAAGTCTTTTGTACAACTAACGGTTGCAAGCAGAAGGGCTAAACCAAGCAACTGGAAAATATTTATAATTCGATGTGTTAACATAACTTTAAACTATTTAAAACTTAAAACTTACATTAAACCCAATGCTACGAGCCGATGGCAACTGACCAAATTCTAACCCTTGAACGTTAGAATTGCTAAAAGCTGTTTCAGGATCGATATGAGGAACTTTTGCGTACAGTAAAGCTAAGTTACGTCCTACCACTGCAAGGGTTAAATCCTTTATACCTGTGTTCCCTAATTTTGGAAAAGTATAACCCAGGCGGACTTCACGTAACTTTATGAAACTAGCATCAAAAATACTCGCGTATGCAACATTAGAGCTATAAGCAGCTTTGTTATACTCCTCGGCCGACACCACAATATCATTTTCAACCCAAGTTCCATTAGGTAATTGCTTTACTCCGTTTCCTACAATTCCGCCTTCTCTGCCAATTAGAGTTTCCTTTAACACTCCAGAGTATCGACCCCAAGTAGTTGTCATGGAGTAAATATCGCCACCCCACCGAGCATCAACTAAGAAACTGAAAGTTATATTTTTGTATTGTAATTCGTTGTTTAACCCGCAAACCCAATCGGGAGTATAATTGCCCAAAACCTTCAAATCGCCCTGAACTGGTAATCCATCTACATGAATCACTTTACCCTCATTGTTACGGGCAAAATCGTAACCGTAAAGCGATCCGAATGGTTGATTTGGAATCGCTAACACTTTTAAATCCCAGTACGAACCTAACTCGTAACTATCTAGTATATCATACAACGATTTTATAACATTATTATTCTTTGCAAAGTTGAATGTAACATTCCACAGAAGCCCTAATTTTTGCTTAACAGGCGTTGCTCCAACAGTTAACTCTATACCGCTATTCTTAATTTCTCCAGCATTAATAATAATAGAAGTGTAGCCAGTAGTTGGTGAAACGGGCACACGTATTATTTGGTCGAAAGTTCGCTGATTATAGTAGGTTAAATCGACACTTAATCGGTTTAAGAAAAACCTAAAGTCAGTTCCAACCTCAAACGACTCTGTTTTTTGGGGCTTAATTTTACCATTAGGGTAATCGTTAGGAATATAAATACTAGGCATCCGAGTTGATGAATTCCATCCTGCCCCAAATTTATACACGGGTTTTAACTGGTAAGGATCTGTATCGGCACCAACCTGCGACCATCCTGCTCTGAGTTTAGCATAGGTTAAACGTCTCGATTGTATCTGAAATAGATCCGATAATACAGCCGAAATATTTATTGAAGGGTAAAAGTATGAATTACCATCCAACGGCAAAGTACTAGACCAATCGTTTCGTCCACTAAAATCAACAAATAATGCTTTTTTCCACTCAAACTGACCATTAAAATAAAGGCTGTTTATTCGCTTTTTATATAAAAATGTTTGTGGTAACACAATGGATCTAGAATTACTTAAAGTATAAACACCTTCCACTGCTAGTTCGTTTGCACTTGCACTATAGGTATGCACATACTGCTCCATTCTATTACCTCCAAAATTAAAATAGAAATCAAGTTTATCTGATATTTTTCTATTGATTTGAAATAGAAAATCAGTATTCAACTCCCTAAATGTTCTTTTTGACTCTCCATAGTAACCATTAGGACTCTCAACATCGCCAAAAGCAGAACGAGCTGTATTAAAATTAGTGTAATAATCAATACCTAAGCCGGATTTAAAGCTTAACCAATCAGCTATTCTGATAGTTGCAGATCCTTGTCCCAACAACCTATCCCTGTCCGATCCGTTCAAATTCTCATTTAGTGTAAAATAAGGGTTATTATGGTAGTAACTATTCCAATTACGAAGTGAACCATCAGAATTTCTATATCTTTTCAAGTCCTGAATATCAACTTGTCGTCCAAACCACATAAACTGCTGCATCACATTCTGACCACTATAACCATAAACTGGCATGTTTTCGCTCTTGGAATTGATATAATTACCTGAAAAATCGATGGTTAAATAATTATAAGGCGAAGCGGATGCATTAATATGAACACTATTACGTTTTATATCGGTATTAGGAACCATGCCCGTTTGCGTAGTGTTAGTATATGAAACCCGAACTGAATAATTATCGCCATTACCCTCAATGGCTAAATTATTGGTGATTGTTTTACCATACTCAAAAAAATCCCTAACATTATCAGGAAACGACACCCATGGCGTAGCCTGCCGAACACCTCCTACTACAGGAGAATTCCACTGTGGAATCATCAACCCAATATCTAACCTAGGCCCCCAACTTTCATCGACATTATCATTCAAACCATTCCCCTTACCATCATAAAATTCGAATAAACCACCAGTACCTTGTCCGTATGAGTTTTGAAAATCGGGCAAACGTAGCGGAGTTTCAATTGTAGTATTGCTATTAAACGAAATCCCAAATCGCCTATCCTTGTTGGCCGATTTTGTCTTAATAATTACCACTCCATTTGATGCCCTTGAACCGTATAATGCAGCTGCATTAGGCCCTTTCAGAACAGTAACACTCTCCACATCGTTGGGATTTATATCCGAAATTCCACTCCCCCTATTTACACCCTCGTTGTATGTATTGCCAAAGTTTGAGTTGTTTACAATAACATTATCTACCACAAACAGAGGTTGATTATCGGTACTCAGGGAATTTGCTCCACGTAAAACCATCCTAGTAGATGTACCAACAGCGCCTGAAGTATTTGTGATTATTGCGCCTGAAACTTTGCCCTGTAGAGAATTGATAATGTTTGTTTCGCGGGACTTCAGAATTTCCTCATCGGATAAACTTTGAATAGCATAACCTGTAGCCCTTTCTGCTCTTAAAATCCCAAGCGCAGTAACCGTAACAGCTTTTACATCCACTGGTTCAACCTCCATTACAACGTCAATAATAGCACGTCCTTCAATAGAAACTTCCTGCATTTTATAGCCAACAAAACTAAAACGTAACTGTTTAGCCAAAGTAGAAACTGTTATATCATACTTACCCTCAACATTAGTAACTGCTCCAAGGGCAGAACCCACCACAACCACAGATACTCCCTGTAATGGTAATTTATCGTCCGAAGAAGTTACAACCCCGGATATTTTCACAGTTTGAGCCGATAATTGAAAAACAACCAACACAAAAAAAGCTGTGAGAAAAACACACAGTCTTCGCATAAAAAATTATTTAATTAATACTTAAGCAAAGTTAAGGCAAATAAGAATATGGGGCAAGAAAAAAAATAATAACATATTCTATAATATTCAAACATAAACTTCTAATATAACTAATAAAAAAAGGCCGTTAGTAAAAACCAACGGCCTTAAAAGAAAGATTAATTATGGAATAAGTTCATCTCCACCTGCCCACCAAACTTTATCAACAAAAACATTGATAGCTGGTACATTTTCAGGATTATTAGAAACTTCACTGTAAGCATAAGGAAATCTATGTACAAAGCCAAGTCCTGTTGCGGAGTTATTAGGATTGGTCATTGTAGGAATTCCTGTTCTCCTGTAATCATTATATGCTTCTATCGATTGAGCCTCAAACATAGCAATATACTTTTGAGTCATAATTTCATTCAACTCATTGCCTAAGGTTAATCTAGGAGCAACTTCAGCAGTATAATACGCTGCAGGATCTCCAACGCTCTCACCCCAGTAACGGTCACCTATATATGCAAAAGCTTCTGCAATTGCATTTTGCAAAGACGTAGTCCAAGTTGCATCTCCTGTTCTAAATTTTGCTTCCGTCTCAATGAAAAGCAACTCATGATAAGTCATTAAAGGAGTCGGAGCAGCCCAACCATAGTAGTTAGTGGAAAGTGCTGATTGTGAATAGCCACCTTGAGTCTCCATAGCCTCTCCGCTTGGTGCAGGGCCTAAATCACCATCCAAAACAAGCCAAGGTATTCTAGGGTCATTCCTAGTATTCATGATGTTATAAAAATTCTGAGATATTGAGTTATGATCCCTATTATACCAATATTCTCCCCATGGATTAGCATTCGGTAAATCATCAACATAACCAGCAAATAGCATTTCCTGATTCATACTTGTAAATCCATTTGCAATAACTGCTAGAGCATTAGTTGATGCATTCGCATCACGATTACTTAACCTCATGAAATAACGTGCCTTTAAAGAATAGGCCGCTCTTATCCATGCCGCTCTATTTCCTCCAAAAATCAAATCTTTATCAGCGTACTTAGAATCAGAAGTCGCTGCAGTCATACTTGCAATACCGTCATCAAGTAAATCCTGAATAATAGGGTAAATTTCAGACTGATTCATAAATGCAGGTTTCAAATTGGCCATACCTTGAAAAGCCTCATCAAAAGGAACCTCACCCCACATATCTGTTGCAACAGCTAGGTTATAAGCCATCAAAATCTGAGCAACTCCTCTACACCAATAATTGTCTTTTTCAGTACCATCTACAGGATCTGTCTTCTTTATGATTGTATGACAAATATTCATAACATCGTAAAGAGAATTCCATGAATTATTCATAGTAGAAGATGAATTTGAAGACTTACGCTTATCTGCATCAGCAGCCTGTCCCCATGTCCCAGCATTGTGCTCAATAAAAATTGTAGCATACCATGCAATATCAGTACCAGTTGTTTCGTAAGCAGTTTTAACAATCGCATCGGGGATAAGGTTTTTTGCATCCATTTCCAATGCATCATTCTGCTCTTTATTAACTTCATCCATAGCATCCTCGCTACACGAAGTTACCATTAATAAAGAGAAAGAAATTAAAATTAAATATTTCGATAGTTTCATAGCTTATCAATTTATTTTAGAATGTAAGATTTAAATTAAACCCGTATGAAGTGGTTTGAGGTAACGACATATAATCCATACCACCTTGCATATTACCTTGTCCTTGAGAGGTTTCAGGATCAAAGTTATCCATAGCTGACCAAAGCAAGAAGTTACGAGCAACAAAACCTAACGATGCTTTTTTAATCTTTAGAGGGCTAACAAATTTGTCAGGAATATTAAAGGCGACAGACACCTCTCTTAATTTAACAAAAGAAGTTTCGTATATCCATGCCTCAGGAATAGCTTCTAATGCAGAGTATAATTGTTGGTATGCATTTCTATCAGCCGAGCCGCCTCTTTCTATATCATTAGGTGTACCGTCAGCCTTGTAACCATTGTATATAAAAGGAGTCTCACGATCTTCGGTAAACTTAGCAGTACCATACAAGCCTATCAACCTATTACTACCTGAATACATTTCACCTCCCTGCTTCCACTCTATTTGAGCAGAAACGGTAACATATTTCATTATAGTAAATCTGTTTATGAATCCAACTATAAAATCAGGAGACACATCGCCAATTTTACCAAACTCACCAACCATTGGTAAGCCATCGTCACCCACTAGTATACGGCCTTGTTCATCGCGAGCAAATTTCTCACCATATATAGAAGGATACGTATCTCCAGCAGATGCTCTAATGTTTGGTGTAGTATATCCACCCAAATCGATACTCTGAACTCCTTCAGCTAACTCTTTAACCTCACTTACACTCTTAGTAAAATTCAAAGTCAGATCCCATTCAAATTGTTTTATTTTAACAGGAGTCGCAGTAAGGATAATCTCATGACCAACTGTCACCATTTTACCAGCATTCATAACTAATGAAGAGTATCCAGTAGATCCTGCCATAGGCACAGCAAATATTTGGTCAGTTGCAACCGAATTATAGAAACTATAATCCAGTCCTAATCTATTGTTAAAGAACTTCAAATCCAAACCAAATTCATAAGTACGTGTATTTTGAGGTTTTAAATTTGGATCATATAAAGACGAAGTCAACTTATAACCAGTAACACCATTGAATGGATAAACTAAACCATAACTCAAGAATCCACTAGATGCACCACCACTAACATAAACAGGAGTAGGCTGGAAAGAACTTGCAGCTTGACCAACCTCTGCGTAAGATGCTCTTATCTTTCCAAACGAAAGTAATGAATTCCCTTTTAGAGGTCCAAGTTCAGTAAATAAGAAACCTAATGATACTGAAGGGTAGAAGAAACCTCTATTGTCACGAGGCATAGAAGAAACTTTATCGTAACGACCAGTAGCATTAAAGAATAACATGTTCTTGTAATCTAAACCTAAATTAGCAAAAACACCACCGGTTCTTCTATGATAAGAATCATAAGCTGAGTTCTGTGTATTTGTATTCGATAAACTATTCCATCCTGGAGTTGTAAATCCAGAACCATATGTATTATAGTACTCACTTTGATTATCATCTATCTCGTTTCCTAATACTAGATTACCAATAAGATCCTCATTAAATTTGTGATTAAAACTCATGGTTAACAAGGAATTGATAATCCTACGGTTTAATCCGTAATTATTAATCTCCCCTCCAGTTGGCTCAATATACGTAAATACTGGATTGTTTGGAGTTGGATACTGTGCAGCTGAAGGTAAATTACCATACCCCATCTCTTTATAATTCTCATTATCAGTTCCGTAATTATCAATACCAATTTGATATTTAATTGTAGCCCATGAAGTAGGTTTAAATTCTAAATAACCATTTCCAAAAAAACGTTTTGTCGTTTCATAGTAATGATTATTGTTAATAGCCCAATAGGGATTTACACCAACAGCACCTCTTCGGTAACTAATCTGACGGTAATTTCCAAAAGTTCCTTCTTGACTATAATTACCACCATTTAAATCGTAAGAAGGAGGGGCACCATAAACGGTAAATAACCAACTATCGTTACCTGAGGGGAGTTTTTTCATTGAAATATCGGAATAATTTCCAGAAAATCCGACGTTCCATTTCTCTGCTAATTTAAAGTCTCCACCCATCTTAGCTGTATACCTATCCATCCCAGTTTTAGCGATAATACCTGTCTGATTTGTACTACCAAAACCTATAGAATAATTTCCATGCTGAGTTGAATTACTAATATTAATGCTATTAACATAAGTTACACCATTTTTGTCGTAAAAATTCTTAGCATTTTCATAAGATTTAGGAGTAGTCCAAATGCCTTTATACGGATCAAAAAACTCTCCGGTATGACCTGGATAACTATTACCACCATAAGTAGCATTTAAAGGTAAATCTTCAATTTTAGGCCCCCAAGAAAATGAATTAGCAGGCGCAAAACCGAAGTTCGAACCCTGAGCATAGGTAGTCTGTAACTCTGGTAAAATTGATACTTTATCAATTGTTACACTAGATGCAACTGTAACAGTAGGAGTTCCAGCCGTCGCTCCCTTACCTTTTTTTGTAGTAATAATAATTACACCATTCGAAGCTCTCAATCCATATAAAGCAGCAGCAGCCTGACCTTTAAGAACATTGATTGATTCAATGTCGTTAGGATCAATATCAAGAGCCCTGTTTGAATAAGAAGTACCCGTAACATTAGAAGAATAATCGCTTTCACTCGTAATCGGTAATCCATCAATAACATACAATGGAGTATTGGTTCCACTAAATGAACGAGCTCCTCTAATGAGAATTTGTGATGGAGCTCCTGGCATACCGGAAGATTGGCGAATCTCAATACCCGCAATTTTACCTGAAAGCGCTGTCATTAGGTTAGGGTTTGCTCCTTTAACAATATCGTCACCTTTAACATCTTGTACGGTATAGCCAAGAGCTTTTTTCTGACGTGTAATACCTAGTGCCGTTACAACTACTTCTTTCATCTCAACAGATTCAGATTCAAGAGCAACATCAATAATTGCTCTTCCTACAATTGCAACATCTTGCACTTTAAACCCAACGAAACTGAATGTCAAGGCTTGTGCATTTGTTGGAGCATTAATTTCATACTTACCATTGACATCAGTGGCTCCACCAATGGTAGTACCTTTTACAATAACTGAAACGCCAGGTAGCGGCATTCCATCCTCGGAACTAGTAACTGTTCCGGTAATTCTTACCGTTTGTGCCTGCACCATTTGAATGCCTACAAGCAGCAAACTTGCAAGAAAAACGCATAGTTTTTTCATAGAACAAGTTTTAGGTTTACAATAGAGGTTAATTTATTTTTAACATTGCTAAAGTATAAAATATAATTTCTAAAAACAAGAGTATTTTTTAAAATTAATTAACACAAGATTGCGAGTTTTAATAAACATTAAAGTTCATGTTACATAAAAATATACTTTTCAGTAACTTAACCGCATTTCAAATCGTTAATTCAACAAGGACAAGAGATGCCTAACTAAAACTAAAAACATTCCAAAAATATACCTGAGCACATAATATTTAATATGAATTTACTCAAAAACGATTAGACAGGACAAAGAACTTGGGATTTATTACATATAAAAAGGTCGGAAGATTTAAAACCTTCCGACCCAAAATTCATATTTAAAACTACTATAAATCGAAATTGTAATTAGTTTCCTTTTCAGGAATTCTCCAAATCCAATTATTCTTAGCAGTTTTATCATAAGTTACCGCCAAATCTGTAACAAAACTGCCACCAGAGGCAAAACTACGTCGGCTAACGCTATCGCCCCAACGTTTAAGATCGAACCAATCAAAGCCTTCGCCCCATAGTTCAATTGCTCTATATAGTTTAATCTCATCAAGGAGAGCATTGCCAGTATTTACAGATAACAAGTACGAAGGGTTTCTAGCAGAGTTTAAAGCAAATAGAGCTTGCCTTGCTCCATCTTCGTCTGTCAAGAAATATTTTGCTTCGGCCTCTATTAGGTACATTTCAGAAGAGCGGAAATGATTTAAATGACCTACACCCGGTAAATCGTTAGCTTTGATTTTAAATTGCATATAGGCGTATACAGTTCCGTTAAATGCACCATTTGAACCTTTTGAAAGATCTGGAAAAGCTAACCTTGCTGAATCACGTAGAGCAGTGCCAGCTGTCCCGTTCGAAGCATTATACGAGAACGATTGTGGATCTAAAAATAAATATCTACGATAGTCCGTAGTTGGAATTTGGTTAAATAAATCTCTGCTAATACACTTAGGATAGGTTCTAACCGCACTCGCACTGGAGTTATAAGCAATGTAAGCAAAGTAAGAAAAGAAATACAGAGTCTCATCGGAAGAACCAAAACTACTCCAAATCCATTCCTGATTAGGATTGCAGAAACCCGATTTATACTCAGTTTCATTCATCAACGGAAATCCTGTACGGGCATTTACTGCCATTGTTGAGGCGGTAGTGTAATCCTGACGAGTAATAGCAGCACGTGCATAAACTGCATAAGCTACATTTATATTAATGTCATAATTAAAACTTCTATCAACACCATCATTTTTGGCAGTCGTAAATAAAGTAATAGCATTATTTAAATCAGCATAAACCTGATCGTAAGTTTGACCTAGCGTGGACAAAGGCATACTTCCTTGAGACAAATCTGTGCGAAGAACAATACCGTCAGATGTGCCATTTCCTGAATCCATCCATCTACTACAATAAATCTGAGATAGCATAAAGAAACTATATGCTCTGAATGTTAATGCTTGTGCTTTTATAAATGCTTTTTCAGCAGAAGAGCCAGTAGCATTATCAATATTGGCAATAACTGCATTTGCATTTCCAATAATTTTATAGTAATAATACCATGGATAGTACAAGTAGATACTTGAAACATTTTCATGAAAATCGCTATTGATAATAGAAGCCCAACCCGGAAGGTTTACTGTAAAGTGGTTACCAGGGTAATTACCATAGTACATCTTTATAGTTCCCTCTCCGTTAAAGCCTTGAGAACCAAGATACTGTTGGGTCATCATCTTATTGATACCATTTATGGCTAACTTTGCACCACTGGTGGTAGAGAACATTACTACTGGAGCAATCTCCGAGGTAGGCTCTGTATTTAAATAATCTTCTGAACACGCATTCAAAAGAACTATGCCTACCATTCCTAATATTAGAAATTTAATTTTATTCATGTTAAAAAGTTTATATTTATTAAAACTTTAAGTTCACACCAAATGTAAAAACTCTAGCTGGCACAAAAACATTCTGGTTCAACCCACTAAACGATTGCTGAGGGTTCATACCAGTTAACTTAGTGAATGTAGCAAGGTTTTCAACAGAGGCGTTTACGGAAAGATTACTAATATCGAAACGGTTTACCAATTTTTTAGGGAAACTATACGATAAATTAATATTCTTAATTACTAAATAAGATGCATCTACTAAGAAACGATTAGATGTAGCATCGTTATAAGTACTACGAGTCCAATCAATAACAGGAATACCATCTTCATCTATTCTATTTTTAGAATCAACAGTCATACCATTAGGTACTCCATCCCAAGCATTTAAAAGATCTTTATGTAATGCATGTGGAGTAGCACCTACAGACATTAAACTTTGATAATTATAATCAAGAGTTTTACCACCTAATGAGTAAGTGATAAGAATAGATAAGTCAAAATTCTTGTAACTGAATGTATTAGATATACTACCAAAAACATCGGGTATAGCACTTCCGCTCCAGTCCTTTTTACCATAAGAGGTGTAGGTGGTATAGTACTTGTTATCAATTTGAACTACATACTGGGCAGGAATTTGAGTCTTACCCGTTTCTGGAGTTGTAATGTAATACTTATCAAGATCAGGCAAATAAAGAGAATTTCCAGTCATTTGGTCAACACCTACAAATTGATACATCCAAAAATCATAAATACCATGTCCTTCATAGTATTTTTTAGTACCGTCAACAATACCATCCTTTCTGTTTTCAGCAGGTAATTTAACAATTTTATTCTTAAGAGTAGTAGCATTTAAACCAAAATTCCAACGAAAATCTGAAGTTCTTAAAACGTCAACATCAAAAGAAAACTCAATACCACTATTAGCCATTACTCCAATGTTTTTAGTAACTGTAGCTTCGGCTGTACTGGTAGATGTACCACCAGCAGATAAAGGCAGATTCACATCGAATAATAGATTCTGAGAACGTTTATCGTAATACTCAAGAGAGAAATTTGCTCTATCAAATATTCTTCCCTCTAATGCAACACCAACAGAACTAGAGGTTTCCCATATCAATTTATCGGATTGATTTTGAGATTTATAAAGAGCACCTAAGTTACCATTCTGATCTAAGTAATACAAAGACATATAAGGATAATAACTATTTACATTATCGTTACCAACCTCACCGTAAGACGCTCTTAACTTTAGGTTATTGATGTAATTAGCAAAGGGTTTCATGAATGATTCTTTAGTAATAACCCAACTAGCTCCAGTTGACCAGAAGTTACCCCAACGATTATCTGGGTGAAAACGAGATGAGCCATCGCGTCGGAACGAAACCTCAAAGAAGTATTTTGTATCATAGTTATATCGAGCACGAGACAAATAACTTTCTGTTCTATAGTCGTCTTGATACCCACTTAAATCAGTTGTTTGAGAAAAGTTTATAAGATCTGTTTCTCCTGGAAAATTCTCAGTAGTCTTATAACCAGACATATAACTCCTATTCCAACTGTAATTCTCGTGACCAACAAATGCGTCTACATTATGAACACCAAATTGTTTGTTCCAAAATAACTGCTGTTGAAAAGTGTAGTTTTTATACCTATAAAGATCTCGACTAGCACGTCCTTTATTTCCTGCACCATCACCAATAATAGCATTATCATATCCTTGAGTCTCGCTATTACGTAAGTTAATATCTCCTTTAACACTAAATCTAAAGTCCTTTAGGAAAGTAACATCCATAAACGCACCTGACTGGAGAGTATTTCGGAAAGTCCTATCCATGTTTAACTCAGTTTCCCATACAATGTGACGGCTTAAGTTTTGTGGGCGAGCATATAAATTCCCTGTATCATATTGTTTTTTGCCATCAGCATCTAAAAGATATTCACCCGTAGCCATATCGTGGAGATAAACGGGATAAATTGGAGCAACATTTCGAGCATAGTTAAATGGGTTTATAAAGGCATTTGTACTACTAGCACTGCCGCTTGAATTGTTTGAAATTTGGTGTGAACCAGAGATATTAAACCCAGATTTTAACCATTTACGAGGAGTAATGGTTACGTTAGCACGACCTGTTAACCTCTTAAAATCGGATGAATTCAAATATCCTTTCTCATCTAAATAACCAAGTGAAAAGAAATATGAGTTTTTATCAGAGGCAGCATCACCATTAACATTGTATTCTTGACGATAACCTACACGTTGAATATAATCATACCAATCTAAATCATCATACCCTGAACGAACTGTCGCCCCTGCTACCATTTTACCATTAGCATCAAACAACGCATTATCAGGCTGATTAAATATATTATACTTTAAGTAAGTCGGAACAAGATTCGCTGTTGCAACAGGATTTGCAGTAGCTTCATCTGGATAAGTTGCTGGCTGACTAGTCATCAATGAGTTGCGGTATCCTTTCCACATAACTTCCATATAATCTTTTGGGTCAAGTCTTTCATACTCCTTTACACCCCTAGAAAAGAATCCTTGATTAGTAGAAATAGAAAAAGAAGCCTTTTCAGATTTGCCTTTTTTTGTAGTGATAATTACAACTCCATTAGATGCTCTACTACCATACAATGCTGTTGAGGCAGCATCTTTCAGAACAGAAATACTCTCTATATCTTGAGGATTTAGGTCTGAAATATTTCCGCCATAAGGAACACCATCAATAACATAAAGCGGATCGTTAGAGCCTTTAATAGAAGTAAATCCTCTAATACGAAGAGTGGGATTAGACCCTGGCTCTCCGTAAGAACTATTTACTTGAACACCAGTTGCCATACCTTCAAGAGCACTGGTAACACTAGATACTGGTCTTTTTTCTAATGCTTTAGCTGAAACAGAAGAAATAGCACCAGTAAGCGATTCTTTTTTTGCAGTACCATATGCAACAACAATAACCTCTTCAATCTGCTTAGTTTCTGGTGCTAAAATCACATCAACAATGCTTCGTCCAGAAATTGCAACATCTTGAGAAATGTACCCAATAAAACTAAATGAAAGAGATTGAGCACCATCAGGAACATTAAGTTCAAACTTACCATTTAAATCGGTTGCACTACCAACTGTAGTGCCAGATACTATAACGGAAACACCTGGCAAAGGCATTCCATCCTCGGAACTAGTGACGGTTCCGGTAATTCTTACAGTTTGCGCCTGTAAGAGTTGAACTCCTACAAACAGCATACTAGCAAGAAAAATCGCTAATCGTTTCTTCATAAGTTAATTTTTAGAGTTAAATAATTAAAGGTTAAAAAATGATTACACTTTTTTACAATGCAAATATAATTTTTTTATTAAAAAAATAACAGTATTTAACTATTTCGTTTGAAATTTAACATTTATGCAGTTAAATCGACAATTAAATTAACAATTCTTAAACAAGTCATCTTAGTATAAAAAGATTTAAATTTAATTTGCAATACTATGTAAATCTGCATTATACCATACAAATAAAACCTGTCATCTGATTATTTAAATACACAATCTACACAATAACTAAAAAAGTCGTCACAAAATTTTGTGACGACTTTTTTTTGACTAATTCTGTGATAAAGGAAACTAATCTAAATGATAAATCCGCTTATCCCTCCAACTCCTCCATATCGCGTTGCAACGCGGCCATTTTTATTGCAGTAATAGCCGCTTCAACACCCTTGTTGCCATGCTTTCCTCCTGCCCTATCCCTTGCTTGCTCCATGTCATTAGTGGTAAGTACTCCAAATATGAATGGAATATTGTAGTTCATATTTAACTCCGTTATGCCGTGGGTAACTCCCTGACAAATGAAATCGAAATGACGGGTTTCGCCTTGGATAACACAACCAAGACATATTACTCCATCCAAATCGGCATATTCGGCCATAAATTGAGCACCAAGGGTTAACTCAAATGTGCCAGGTACGTGTTTTACAAGTATATTTTCTTCCTTTGCACCATGCTCTATAAGTGTTTTATAGGCTCCATCGAGTAGTGCATGGGTAACAGCATCGTTCCAATCCGATACAACAATACCAAACTTCATTTTCTTTGCCGAAGGGATTTCTTCGGGGTTATAAGCTGATAGGTTTTTGTTTTTAGTTGACATAGTATTAGTATTTTTCGACTATAAAGTTAATTCAAATTATTGATTGCAATAAAAAAGGGTGCCAAAATACTGACACCCTATTTGTTATAGTAGTAGAAATTATTTTCCAAGAATTGTATTGTTCCGTGCGATATCCTTCTCAATTTCTCTTGCCTCTTGGCTTTTTGGATATTTTTCTTTGATTATTGAGTATAATTTAAGTGCTTTCTCGTTCTCTTTTAATTCTTCATAAACCATACCGGCCTTTTTAAGAAAAATAGGCGCTGTAAATTCATCTTCGCTAAAAAGTGCTGCTTTTTCGTAGTATTTAGCACCGTCCTTAAGTTGGTTAAGTTCCACATAGCAATCGCCAATAGCGCCATATGCCACAGGGGTAACAAGTAAATCACCAGCATCAAACTTTTTAAGAAAGTCTATAGCTTTTTGGTACTCTCCCAACTTATGATAACAAATACCTA
>CAZTVY010000027.1:0-15131 GCA_964617235.1 uncultured Rikenellaceae bacterium
ATTAGGTTTTATGCTAAAAAGTAAACGCAGTATTTACGATTATACTAAATTCGAGATTCCTGCTGCAATTCTATGTCTGATATATGGTATCGTAATCATTTTTGTTGTGATGCCATACCTGCAAGGAGCAGATAGCAATCATCAACTAGGCCGATACTCGGAATATGGCGATTCAGTTTTCCAAATCATCTACTCATTCATTAAAGAACCCCAGCTTGTTTTCAAACTTCTATTTGTAAACACAAACCCCGACTCTATTTATGACTCCGTTAAAATTGAGACTCACCTAATGATTTTGCTCTCCGGAGGAATATTCCTATTCTTCAAACCATCGTACCTTGTTATGCTCATCCCAATTTTGGGGCAAAAATTTTTATCGGACGATTATGGTATTTGGGGCATAAACAATCAGTACTCTATAGAGTTTGTTCCTATTCTAAGCCTTGTTGTTATTGACTCATTGAAAGAAATTGGCACAAAGTGGCGAATTCCAATTGGAATTGCAGTTGCATTAGTTACTCTTGGAGCAAACATTCAAACCATAGAAAGCAGAGCATCAAAATGGTACGACTCAAAGAATACAAAATTCTACAGTAAAAGGCATTACACACCCGAGGTTGATGTTCGGAAAGTTAAAAAGGCGTTAGAATTAGTATCCAATGCCAATAGCGTTTCGGCAAGTTCTAGGCTGGCATCGCATATAGTTTCAGTTGAAAGGCTATACCATTTCCCATATATCAACGATGCAGAATATATTGCGTTAACGAAAAATAATGGGTTTTGGCCTTTATCGAAGGAAGCCTACTTTGCGAAAATCAACGAACTAATAGCCAACAAATCGTACATGAATATTTATGAAGATGATGATTTGATTATCCTAAAAAGGGCCAACATTCCCTAAAATCAAAACAACTGCATGAGAATGATTAAAAAATCCATAAAAAATATCTACAGATTTTTATCGCCCAAATTCCAAACTCTGTTCCTAGAGTATAAGGTCAATTTAAAACCTAGAAAATGGGGAGGTAAAGATGTTCATCCAATTCTTTACGAGATAATAAATAAACACAGAGCGCTATATGCAGATATCTTAGAATACTCATTAAAGCATAGGGAGACACTTCAAAATATCAAAATCTCAGGTATTGAAACAGACACAACAAAACCAGTATACAACAATGGTTACCTTCCTGGACTTGATATTGTAGGCATTTACACTATGATTTCGAGGTATGAACCATCAAAATACATCGAAGTCGGTTCGGGTAATTCAACAAAAGTTGCTTTTAAAGCCATTAGGGAGAATAATCTTAACACACAAATCATATCTATCGACCCTAAACCTCGCACAGAAATTGATAGCATTGCAGATGTTGTGATTAGGGAACCTTTTGAAAACACAAACCTTGACTTAATTCTATCGCTAAAGGAGAACGATATACTATTTATTGATAACTCGCACCGAATTCTTCCCAACTCGGACTCCATGGTATTTTTTCTTGAGGTTTTACCACGATTAGCAAAGGGTGTTATTGTCCATATCCACGACATATACTTACCCTACGATTACCCTGAATTTATGTGCGAACGCTTTTATTCAGAACAATACGGATTGGCAATATACCTTATGGCAAACAACAAACGGTATCAGCCTATACTTCCAAACTACTTTATAAGTAAGGACGAAGAACTAAGTCAAATACTAAATCCTATTTGGAGTCATCCAACATTAAAAGAGGTTGAAAAACATGGGGGCTCATTCTGGCTAAGAATAGAGTGATAGCAATAAAAAACCCTGTCTGAGTTTCGAAACTCAGACAGGGTCAACATTATTATAAACTAGAACCCCATTCCAAACTTATTCCAGTAGAATGTTTCCAACTCTTTCCAGCGCAAAATGGTTGCACCAGTAAAGTCCTTGGTGTAATGGGTTAGCAGTTTCTTGGCCTCATCAACCTTTCCTGCTTTAAGCAATGCATCAACTTGTTGCTCTAACATTTTTGACTCCATTTCAACTTTTTGCTCAAAGTATTTCACCTCGCCAATCATATCATCCTTTGTTTCTTGCCAAGCCAAAGTTGCTAACTTGTTGGCTTTGCGATACTGCCATAGCAAGGCATCATCCCTGTACCGTTTCTGTCCACAATAGTTAAAGTAATCGGGTAGTTCAGTAATTCCTGAGAAGATTGGAATACGGGGACTTTGTCCAGGATTATCGACCGAGAACCAAGCTAAACCACCAATCTCATCGGGCAACCAATCGCGAAGTTGTACAATATGTGAGTACGAGCACCACGACACAGCCACAGTGCGCTGAAAATTAATTGTACCATCCTTTAGGAAATTCAGCATATTGCGCTCGTGCCCTGTTAACCAGGGATGTGCAATTGGAGAAAGAACTGTATCCTGACTGATAACCTCGCGTTTATCGTTGTACTTTTTGCGGACATACTTCATGTTCTGGGTCATATCGTACTTTGTACCCTCATAAGTTTCGCGGTAAAGAGCCAATACATCGTAAACAGACACCTTTTTATCAGGCTTAACAGAGAAGGGCAACTCTTCCATCTCCATGCTTAAGTTTTGCGAAGGAGCCAATGTGTTTAGTATAAAAAATTCACGAATCATATAGGGTTTCTTCACATTACCGTATGCTTTCCAAAACTTAAATGGCTCATTTCCATCCCAAAGGTTCAGTTTTTTTGCAACCTCAAAAACGTTCTCCGAAGCCATAAAATGCTCTTTATCCTTTAGGTTGATTGTAGATATCCTGGCGATATTAGCTGAAACACCAACATGGTCGTCAGGAACACGCTGAGCAGCCCAAACACCACCAATTTTATCGGGGCCTTCGCCAAAAATCTCCATTTGCCAAACCTCTTTTTTATCGGCAATGGTAATACACTCGCCCCAATCGCCATAACCGTAATCCTTAATTAACTTTCCAATAAGTTGAATGGCATCGCGGGCAGTAGAGCAACGCTGAAGCGCAATTCGCTGCAACTCCTCAATAAGAAACATCCCCTTTTCATTAACCAAAATTTTAGCACCAGTAATGGTAGTTTCACCCATTGCCAATTGCTTCTCGTTCAAAAAAGGATAAGCGGTATTAAAGAATGTGAAGGTTTCCTTTGCCTGTGGAATCTCCCCTACTTTTGTAACATTCTGCAAATCCCACTTCGATTCGGTTTTAAGCAAGCCTTTATAGATAGATGTAATGGTATCGTTCTTAAACTTTTGTCCCTTTTCTATAGTCATCCAAGTACGATATTTTCCATCGCAGGTATGGCTGGTAATTACAGAGCCATCGGTTGATGCTTTCTTTCCGACAAGAATACTGGTACAGGTTTCGCCAAAATACGGGTCGTTAACCTGGTCGAATATGCTTTGGGCAAAAGAGCCCTGACAAAGCAGTAAAAACGCGAATAACGTTGTAAATAGTTTACTCATATACGGGTTATTTTTAGGTTTCTGATTTAGTTAGATAATTTCAAAACTAATAAGATTAATCAGGATAATATATTTCTTATTGGGTTTAGGTTAAATTCAAAAATGACAATTCAAATTAAATGCATCATTAACAGCAATTTGACATCAATAAACAAAACATTAAAAAATTAAATTCTGTTAAAAATATAAATTGCGTAACCAACATATAAAAAGGTACGTATATTTGCAAACCGAACGGTCGGTTTTTGATATCAAAGTCAATAAAAATGAAAGAAACAAAAGACATAATCCTGCACACTGCTTACAGTATGTTCCTGAACAACAACTATGAGGCAGTTACAATTAACAGCATAATAAAAGCAGCAGGCATTACTAAAGGAGGAATTTACCATTACTATGCTAGTAAAGAAGAACTTTTTAAGGCAGTTGTAGATAATTTTTTAATTGAAAACAGAACATCAATACACATTGAATACTCTAGTCTTAAAGAGTTTATTGATAATAGTATTAACAAAGCAAAGGAAAAATTTCACCTTAAATCTAATAACAACGATATAGACCTGGGCTCTCCGGCTCAACACATATCACTGTTTATGGCTGCATTCAAATACTATCCAAACTTTTCGGAAATTGGACGCAAATTCTACAATGAGGAACAAAGTATCTGGGTCGATGCAATTGAACTAGCCAAAAAGAATGGTGAGGTTTCAAACAAGGTTAACGCTGAAATAATGGCAATGAACTTTATGGCCATTGGGACAAGTATCGTAACAAACACAATGCTAGGAGGCTCAATTGATTATGCCTTAGAAATGCACTCTAAGCAACTACTTGAACTATACCAAAGCATTAAAGTTTAAAACTTAAAAAGGCATTAGCCTTTTTTTAAAGTACAATAACATACCGACTGGTCGGTTTTTAAATAAAGTAAAAACAAAACAATTTAATTATATGAGAATAAAAGTTTTAAGTTTTTTTTCAGTTTTAGGACTTACACTGCTTTGTGTTGATGCAAGCGGGCAAACAACACTTACAAGTCTTGTTAACTATGCACTTGAGCATAGTAGAGACATTAAAAAATCGGAACTTCAGCGCAAGGAGGCTGATTACATGCGCAAAGAGGCCATTGGATACGGGTTACCACAGGTGGAAGCATCAGCAAGTTACAGTAAAATGAAACTACCCGATATTGGAATATCCGATTCTGCATCTATCAAGATTGGAGGTATTCTGGATATGATGATTAACGACGGTGTAAGCGCCGATGTTAGACAGGACATTAAGGACCAATTAACTGGAGTAATTAATCAACTTGGTAGCATTGATGCTATGTACACTGCCACCGCAGGAGTTCAGGTTACTCAACTTATTTATAGCCAATCGTACTGGGTTGGGCTAAAAACAAGCAAAAAGGCACAGGAACTATACTCAATCCTTAAAACAAAAAGCGAGGAAGATATTATTGCAGAGGTGGCATCGGGATACTATCAGGCTGGCTCGCTAATACTTCAACTGCAAACAGTTGATAAATCTATAAACAACCTTAAGGAGATTCACCGAATTGCTGAGCTAAGCTATAAAAACGATTTTATTAAGGAGAGCCAGGTTAACCGCTTAAAGGTTTCCATCGCAAACCTTGAGGTGACCCGCCAAACTATTCAGAATGGAGTAAATATTCAACTAAACTACCTAAAGGCATTAGCAGGAATGCCTAGTGATAGTTTGATTGCTATTGATACACTCAACTTAGTAAACGATTTTATCAGTAATAATAACGCTAATAACTTTAGTGTTGATAATGTTCCCGCCTACCAAGCGCTACTTAAGCAGAACGAAATTTACGGACAACAAGTAAAACTATCAAAGGCAAAGTTCTACCCCACCATCGCGGCCTTCGGAAAGTTAAGCTACTCATCGTACAACACCGAGGCCAAAATTAATGATTGGAGCAACTCAACCACATTTGGGTTAAGCCTTACTATGCCAATATTTAGTTCGGGTGCTAACTACCACAAAGTAAAACAGGCTCAAATCAAACAGCTTCAGCTGAAAGAGGATATTTTAAAAACTAAGGATTTACTAGAGGTAAGCTACAACAATGCATTCTTGGAATATCAAACATCGCAAAGCATGCTAGCACCTCAACAAGAAAATAAAGAATTGGCTCAAAAAGTTTACAACCAAACGGCATCGCTATACAAGGAGGGCATGGCATCGCTAGCCGATTTGCTAAACGTTAACTCAGAGTTTCTGCAAGCCGACAACTCCTACAACCAACAAATCCTAAAGTGTAAAACAGCAGAAATTAAAATGCTTCAAGCATCGGGCAATTTAAAATCGATGCTTAAATAACACAATTTCAGAACTCATAAAGAATAAAAATATGACAATCAAAAAATCACACGTATTCGCATTTACAGCGGTAATTATTGTTGCAGTTTTAATAGTATGGAAACTAGCCGACAACAAAAAAGAATTCCAAAACAATATTGCATACGCTCAACGAAAAGTTGAAAGCATTCCTGTGGCAGTTGAACCTGTAACAAAGGGAATTCTTTCGGAAAATGTTGTTGCAACTGGTACACTTGAGGCATCGGATGTACTTACTGTAGTATCGGAAACTCAAGGTAAAATCATCAAAATATATAAGGAGAAAGGCGACAGGGTTTCATCAGGCGATATAATTGCCAAGGTTGACGACGAGGTTATTGCCGCAAACGTTCTTACTGCCGAAGCAAACTATGCACAATTTGAGAAAGATGTTGAGAGGTTGACTCGTCTTTCGGAAGAGAACGCTGTAACAAAGCGCGACCTAGAACAAGCAACCATTGGTCTAAAAAAGGCTAAAGCCGATCTTATTACTGCTAAAAAAGCGCTAAGTAACACAAGCATCAAAACACCAATCGCTGGCTACATCAACAACGATTTTATAACTGAGGGGCAACTAGTGGGTGGTGGCACCCAAATCTGTGAGGTTGTAAACAACAACAAACTTAAGTTAAACATCAAAATAACCGAACAGGAGGTTTACAAGATATCACTTGGACAAGCCGTTGAAGTAAACCTAAGCGTGTTCCCAGGACAAAAATTTACTGGGAAAATTACTGCGATAGCTGAAAAAGCTGATGCTGCAATGAAGTTTAATGTTGAAATAACTCTTAACAATGACGCAACACATCTGAAAAGTGGATTATATGCTGAAGCCACATTACCAGTTAAGAACAGCGAAACTCTTTTGATAAACAAAGCTGGCATTGTTGGAAGTATGCTTAACCCAGTTGTTTTTGTGGTTGAGAATGGAAAGGCTGTAAAGCGTCAACTTGTAACTGGGCAAAGCAGCAACAACCAAATTTCAGTGATAAGCGGTTTAACCGAGGGCGAAAAGGTTATTGTTAGCGGACAATTGAACCTAAAGGATGGCGATGATGTAAAAATCATTGAGAAAAAGTAAAAATACGTTACAGAAAGTAAACCGATAAACAATGAAATTAACAGAGATATCAATAAAACGCACAACAATTCCTGTTGTACTATTTATCATACTTGCTCTTGGTGGCATATACAGTTATACCCTGTTGAACAAGGAACTAATGCCCTCAATGGATATTCCTATAAATGCTGTAATGACTGTTTACCCTGGCGCAGCACCATCGGAAGTAGAAACCGCTCTGACAGAAAAAATTGAAGAGGCTGTTTCGTCGCTTGAGGGAATTGATAAAATCAATGCCTACTCGTTTGAGAGTATGTCGGTTGTAGTTATTTACTTCAACGATGGAATTGACGTAGATTTATCGCTACAGGAGTGCGAACGCAAGGTTAATGCCATTAAGAATAACCTTCCTGCGAATAGCAAAGACCCACAGTTCATGAAGTTCGATATGGGTATGCTCCCAGTTATGGACATTGCCGCAGAATCGAATATCCCCGAGAAAGAGTTCTACGACCTTATCGACAAAGATATCAAAACGAAAATTGCTCAGATAAAGGGTATTGCGCAGGTTAACATTGTGGGTGGAAATCAGCGCGAAATTGAAGTTAAGGCCAATGCACAAAAGTTGGAACAGTACGGCATATCGCTACTTCAACTTAAAACGATGATTGAGGCCGCCAACGTCGATTTCCCAACAGGTAAAATAAAAGACGACGAGAGCAAAACGATTATCCGCATTGCAGGTAAGTTCGAAAACCTTGATGAAATCCGTAACCTAGTTATTGGTGCAACCCGCGAGGGTACGTCAATTAAGGTTAGCGATGTGGCAACAGTTGTGGATGGAACAAGAAAAGCAACTAAGTTAGCCCGCATGAATGGTCAGCCTGCCATTGGGATAAGCATACTTAAGCAAACCGATGGCAATGCGGTGGAAATTAGTAAGGATGTTAAAGCGACGCTAGCCGATTTTGAAAAGCAGTACGCCGATAAAAATTTAAAATTCACAGTTGCAAACGACTTATCTGATTTTACTCAGGATGCTATTGATGGAGTTATGATTGACCTTGTATTTGCGATAATCCTGGTGTCCGTAACAATGCTATTATTCCTTCACACATTCCGTAACCTGATATTTATTTTCGTATCAATACCAACATCAATTGTATCAACATTTACCTTCTTTTGGCTATTCGGATTCTCACTAAACATCATGACATTGCTTGCTATGTCCATTGTTGTAGGGGTTATTGTGGACGATGCCATTGTGGTACTCGAAAACACATACCGTCACCTCGAAATGGGGAAATCGCGATGGAAGGCATCAATTGAGTCGGTTAAGGAGATTGGACTAACTGTAACATCAATCACCATTGTACTTATTGCGGTGTTCTTGCCAATTGGTTTAACGTCAGGAATGACGGGGCAGATACTTCGCTCATTCTCGCTGGTTATTGTTATTTCAATTTTGATAAGTCTTTTGGTATCGTTCACCCTAGTTCCACTACTTACATCGCGCTTTGGAAAACTAAAGGAGTGGGACGAAAAACGCCCCTTTGACAGATTCTTACTTTGGTTCGAAAGATTTGTAACCGCATTTAAAGACTTTATCATGTCGGCTCTAAACTGGGCTCTAGGACATAAACTAGCTACAATGATTAGTGCTACAGTATTACTTTTTGGCTCGTTCTACCTAGTTGGTGGTGGTTTTATACAAACCGAGATGATGGACCAAGGCGACCGTGGCGAGTTTATCATCACCATGGAACTAGACAGGTCGGCTACCCTTGAGCAAACAAACAGTTTCTGCTTAGGCGTTGAGAAAAAAATGCTAGAGTTTCCTGAAATTGCACACGTGTACACCAAAGTCGGCTCAAAAGGTGGAAGTATGGCAATTGCCGAAACACCGTACGGTGCTGAGTTTAGCGTTAAACTTGTTCCAAAGGGAGAACGGGAGTTAAGCGCTAAACTGTTCGGCAAGAAACTTCAAAATGAATTAACCGAAACGTTTGTTGGGCCTAAATTCAAAGTAACCGAAGTAAGTATGGTGGGAAGCACCTCAACCCCTATAGAAATCTACGTACGAAGCAATAACTTTGAGGAAGCCAAGGCCTACGGACAAATTGTTACCGATGAGTTAAGGAGCATTGAAGGCACTATTGATATTGAATCCTCAGTGGAGGCTGGCGACAGGGAAATTGTAGTTCGATTCGACCGCGAAAAACTAGCCAAACTTGGACTTACCATTGGCGAAATTGGCCAACAGATGTATATAGCCTACGAAGGTAACCGCGACCTAAAGTATCGCGATGGAAGTAACGAGTACGACCTATACATCTCACTCGACGAATTTGACAGGAAAAGCAAAACCGATGTAGAGAACATTGCCTTTAGCAACCGTTCAGGACAAACCATAAAGCTATCGCAAGTAGCAACAATCACCGAAGGCGAAAGCCCTTCAACGCTTACGCGATACAATAAACTACCAGCAGTTAAAATCACAGGAAACACTATTGGAAAAACTATTGGAACAGTTGGAGCAGAAATTCAAGAACGCCTTGCAAAAACCGATAAACCTGCAAGCGTTGATGTAGTATATGCTGGCAGCATGGAGCAACAATCAAAATCGTTCTCAAGCATGGGAATAGCGCTACTCGCATCAATTATATTTATGTACCTAATTATGGTGGCTTTGTACGACAGCTATGTTTATCCTTTAGTTGTAATGCTATCGCTACCATTGGCAATTATTGGGGCATTATTTGGACTTGCATTAGCAGGGAATACCCTAAGTATATTCTCCATAATGGGTATAATAATGCTAATGGGACTAGTTGCAAAGAACGCTATACTTGTGGTTGACTTTGCCAATAATCAGCAAGAACAAGGCATACATCCAATAAAAGCGATTATTGAGGCAACGGCAGTACGTTTCCGCCCAATTTTAATGACAAACCTATCGCTTATTGTAGGCCTTTTGCCAATTGCATTGGCATCGGGTGCTGGAGCCGAGTGGAAGAATGGTTTAGGCTGGGTACTTATTGGAGGATTAACTAGTTCAATGTTCCTTTCAATGATTATTGTTCCTGTACTTTACGTTCTGCTCGACAAACTAGTTAAAAAGACGCCAAAGGATAACACCCAAGCAGAGTTAGTTAATGCAAAGGTGCTTATCTCCGAAAATTAAACACTTAACAATGTGATTTTCACTTAAATGCAATAATTACTAAATGACCTCTGTCAGGGTTTGAAACCCTGACAGAGTTTAGAATCCCTTTTAAAGAATGAAAAAAGAAATTTACATTAACCCTGCATTCAAACACCTATCCGCGGCTATAAATAGCATCTCGGAAAACTTTGAAAACAAAGGAGAACTAACCCACACTGGCCGAAACCAAGTTAGGGTAATAGATGTAAATGGTTTTAAAATGGTGGCTAAATACTTTAAAAGGATAACTATAGCCAACAGGTATATATACGCTACTATTCGGAAATCAAAAGCGCAACGGTCGTTTGAGAACTCTGTTTATCTTTTAAGCAGAGGGATAAACACCCCCGAACCAATTGCGTACATTAATTTATACAAGTTCGGAATGCTTTATAAGTGTTACTACATTAGCGTTTACACAGATTTTAAGCCATTAACAGAAATTTTTGAACAAACAATACCCGAATCGGAAGGCGCGCTAAAAGCATTCGCCAAATTCACCTTCAAACTACACCGCTCAGGTATTGCGCACAACGATTATACTGTTAACAACATACTGTACACCCAAGAGAATGACAAATACAAATTCTCGTTAATCGACAATAACAGGATGACTTTCCGGAAATATTCCTACACAAGAGGTATAAAAGATTTAGAGAGACTAAAAATACCTGTAGATAAAATGGGAATAATTGCAACCGAATACGCAAAGCAAGCAAATACAAGCGATATAAGAACCCTTAACGCTATGCTTTTTTTTAGAATTAGGTATCTGTTTAAAGGGCGATTAAGGGGGTGGGTAAAAGCATTCTTATCACTTTAGCAAAAGGAAAGAGTCTATAGCAAGGCTATAGACTCTTTCTATATTAATGTAATAATGTTCTATTGAAAAACGGTAACATCATCAATGCGATATGCAGTGGTTTGTGTACCACTACCTGTATACTTAAATGCAATGTATACATCACCAGAGAAAGCAGAGAGGTCAACTTTACCAGACTTAACCCATTTGTTTGTACCATCGGCCTGAGTCACGATTACAGCTTCAGTCAACTCGGTCATAGTAGCATTCCACGGACTTGAACCATCATAATTAGTTAAAATATATGCTTTAAGAGTTGAATTTGCCCAAAAGTTATACTGCGATTCAAACATTAAATAGTAGGTAACCCCTGCTGGAATTGTAACTTTAGGCGAAACCAACCACGCAATATTACTAGCCTCTCCGGATTGATATGGATTCATCTCGGCATAGGTATCGCCACTATACTGCTTAGCATTCCAAACCCTTGTACCAGCCTCGGCAATGGTTTGCCAGCCTCCCACTGAGATTGGAGAATTCACTGTTGCTGTAGTAAAATCCTGCGAAAGAGCTTTCAGAACTCTAGGCCCATTCATTTGCACATCAGTTACTTTTTGTAGGTACAACTGATAGTAGCTAGTGCTACCAACTGAATACTTTCCAAGCAAAGCCTTTACCGTCCCTCTACCGGAAGGTAATATACTAGTAGCAAAAGTTGAACGGTTACTATTACGAACAACAATCTTATTGAAATCACCATCCTCAACGCTTCTATCTGTAGTAGCGCTAGTTTCTGAGTAACCACGGCCAACTTCTCCATCCAAGAATTGAACTCCTGAAAGTAAAATAACTTTACCCAACATAGAGTCGTTAATCTCTGGTATAGTTGTTTCAAGTGGAGCAATTGGTTCGCCAGAGCCAGTAATATAGATACTTTTATAAAACAAATCAGGAGCAAGGTTTCCTAAATATGAACCATCTAGTCCTCCTAATTTAGTTACACCATATGACTTTCCAATATATAAACCAGAGCAATTAACTGTAACCATAGTCCCCACAGGGAAATCGGCATAAAGCATTGTTGTATAAATCTTATACTCAATTGCTCCTGTTTCGTCTTGAATGCAAAGCGACTGATATATATTACCATTCTCATCGTTAGCAACTACCATACCTTGAATTACAAACTCACCAGTAATTTGTACTGGACTTGAGCCTGTATTATAAGCCTTCAATTGAGCAATTGTTTTATTGGCTACCGGTGCAGCAGTTCCAAAACGGGGATCAGTAAAATTTATATCGTTTAAATCGCGAATATAAAACTGGCGGGTTGTTCCATAAGTACTAAGCACACCAGTAATAGAGCCACTACCACTTGGCAACATTTCGTTTTTAAACTTGGCGTAACCACTATTACGTAGGGCAATTTGGTTGCCATACTTATCTATAACAATTCTATTGGTGGTTTCTCCATCTATGCTGAAGGGTAGTCCTGGATTCCAAAACTGAACGCTATCTATTGTAACAAGTTTGGAAACATGAGCATCGGTAATCTCATTAATCTTTAACTTAAGAGGCTCAAGATTCACCTTACGACCAGAGAGCTGAATACATTTATTAACATCACCCGGAAGGAGTTTATCTACCTTAATAATATTGTTACCATTATACACATCAGTTATTGCTAGCCCAAGTTGGTAAACGCCATTGTACTTATCCAACGCTAAATCGTTGGCCCGCACAAGCACCTTTTGTCCAGCTTTTAAGTTATACTTTAAGTATATCTCCGAGGAGTTAATTTTAAACTCAATACCGCCAGTTTCGTCCATTATGGTTACTGTCTCGTAGAAATTGCTTGCCGAATCCGATGAAATAACGTATCCCTCAAAAACAATAGAGGAATCAACTCCACCTTGAGCGATAATTGCATCCCAAAAAGCAGCATTGGCAAGTTTCTTAACAACACCAGCCTTATCTACATACAATGCATTTAACTGAGCAATTGTAACTGTTTTATTCCAAGTGGCTACATTCTCAAGAGGAGGTGTAGTGTCAAAATCCTCTTTTACGCATCCTGAGGGAATAAAAAATATTCCAAAAAAAACCACTGCTGAAAAAAGGGTTAATATTCTCTTTATCATGTTATATTCCTCCTTAGTTTAGATTTGAAAACGAGGTTGATCAAACTTCACATCAGCCAAATCTCTAATTATTAACTGATAAGTCCTATTGTAGTACGTTAAAATACCCACAATTGTTCCTTGTTTTGTATTAATTGTTGTTCCAGAAAAACGCGCATAGCCACTCGTTCTTAATACAATAGTACTAGTAAAAGACTGTATTTGTGATTTTAATTCGTGATTTAAGGTTACCTTATTAACCGCATCGGCATATGTATAGGTTAATCCAGTAACCAATGAAAGGGTGTCCTTTATCTGAACATTATCAAACTGAACCAAGCGACCAATATTTGCAGGATTCAACAAAGTTGGAGTCATAACAATTGGAGTAACCTCCTCAATATTTTTACCTTTTTTAAAGACGTGTTTCTTAATGATAACATCGCCCTCTAGGCTGCTAATTTCAATTACACCATTATTGCTGTAACTGGAACCCAACTGAATTTGTCCACCATAATCGCCAAGGTGTAAACCGTTACAGTAAACAACCACTTTTTGACCAAGCTTATAGTCGTTATAAAGGGTTGTTTTATTTAACTTGATTTCGATACCGGCAGTACCATCTTCAATAAATAAACTCTTATAGATATTTCCCTCCTTATCGCTGGAAATAATACGGCCTTCAATTAACACAGAATCGCGTCCTGCAAAAGTGGTGCTGGTAATTTTATACAATTCGCCAGGGTATATGCCTTTTAACTCAGCAATAGTAGTATTAGCCTCAAGCGTTGTAGAATCAATCCTAGGCTCAATATCGTCGTAGGAAAAATCAACACAGCTAGGCATTGCAAGCATAAAAGCAATTGCTGCAATTGCACCTGCAATAATATATTTTAACTTCTTCATATCTATTATTCTCATTTGTGTATCAATTAAAATCTTAAACCAAGTATTAGGTAATAGGTTCGTCCGTATGCGTAGAAGTAACGAGGAGGGAATTTATTTGCAACCTCGTTAGAAACAGTATACCTTAACTGCTCATATCCACCAGTCTGAAACTCGGTATTATCTAACACATTAGCAACTTGGAAGTTTAGGTTAATATAGTAATTATTTATTCTCCACGATTTTCCAATGTTAGCATCAACAAGGAATGCAGAAGGTACGTTTGACTGTTTTGTAATAGCTTCTCTAGCAGGGTCGTCAGGTTCAAGGCCTGCAAGCACCTCTGCTGTACGACGTTCTGGAGCAAAGTCGATATAAATATCATCATAATAGCTAACCGATGCTCCAAGGAACCAATACTTTGGCGATGCATATCTAAATCCAAACATCGCGGCAGTTTGAGGAGTACTTGGAATATAGAAATTTTTAATATAGATAGTTCTGTTTGCAGCAACCACTGTTCCAAAATTATCCTTAGTAATAGTAACGTTTGGTCTTGAAGTATACTGATAAGTACCCAATGCTGCCGCAGCATTCAATGTAATTGCAGGAGTTAACTTATACTCAGCACCAATTTCCAAGCCCTTATGAACCTTATCGATACCCTTCATGGTATAATTCACAAAGGAATTTTCACTTTCCAAGTAAAACGATTTTTGTTCTGTTTGGTCCATAAACATTGTGTAGTAAGCGCTTATGCGCGCTTTTATATAAGGTGTACGAAGATTATAGTTCAAATCGGCACTCGCAATTTTCTCACTAGTAAGCTCCGGAATAACAAAGTTAGAAGTCCTTGGTGAAATGAATGAATTCCTGAAGAAAGGTGCTCTGGTCAAGTAAGCAACATTAGCATCAAGGTAGTTACGACCCGAAATTTTCCATGTTGCACCACCCTTTACACCATAATTATCGAAACGTTGTTTTTTTGAATCCCCTTTAGAATCATTAGGGAATCGACCATTTTTCATATCACCGGTTCTCCAAAATTCAGTGTAAGTTGCATTTGCTCCAAAATAGTATTCAAACCTATTCTGAACATAATTGGCTACAGCCCACAAACCAGCATTATTAACATTGGCGGTATAATCATAGCCAAAAACATCGCCTTCTTTCACCATTCGATTTGGATTGTCCACATCGTTTTGAGATTCACCTGAACCTATATATGTATCCCTCTCA
>CAZTVY010000028.1:0-15072 GCA_964617235.1 uncultured Rikenellaceae bacterium
GGTTAAGGCTATTGCCGCAAAGGATAGCATCACAGCAATTAATATCCGCTCATCCAGAATGCTGCTTGCTTACGGTTTTCTGAATAAAGTTTTTGAAATATTTAATCATCACAAAACGGCGGTTGATATGATTACAACATCGGAGGTGGCCATTTCGCTAACAATTGACAATACCGAAAACCTTACAGCAATTACAAAACAACTTTCGGCCTTTTCGAGTGTTGATGTGGAGCAAAATCAAACAATCATTTGTATAGTTGGCGATTTTGTTGCCAACAGAAATGGTTATGCCGCGCTGGTTTTTGGTGCACTAAAGGAAATTCCTATCAGAATGATATCGTATGGTGGAAGCAACAACAATATATCTGTTTTAATCGACTCACAGAATAAGGTTAAAGCGCTTCAAGCTCTTCAAGGTATTGTTGATAACTCCACGGTGATTAACTCGGAATTAGTTGCCCAAACCATTAATTGTTAAAGCGATGCAAACTCCATACTATCAATACAATATCGACTTGCTGCGACAAACACTAAGCATTGCCCGGCAAGAATCGCAACTGAATGGTTTCTACGTCCATTATGCACTAAAAGCAAATTCCAATCCAACCATTCTGCGAATTATTGCAGAATATGGATTTGGAGCAGATTGTGTAAGCGGTAATGAGGTTAGAACAGCCCTTGAAAACGGTTTTGAGGCAAACAAGGTTGTGTTTGCTGGCGTTGGAAAAACCGACGATGAAATTGAATACGCAGTCGACAACGATATTTTATGCCTACACTGCGAATCGATTCAGGAACTTGAGGTGATAGATAGAATTGCTGCCGCGAAGAACAAACCTGTAGCTGTGGCTCTCAGAATAAATCCTAATGTTGATGCCCTAACCCACAAACATATAACAACAGGAACAAGCATTAATAAATTCGGTTTAACTGTTAGTGAGGCAAAATTGGCAATTCAAATTATTCCTAGGTTACAGCACGTCAAACTGATTGGCTTACACTTCCATATTGGGTCGCAAATTACCAAGATGAGTGTTTTCAGGAATCTTGCCCGAAAGGCAAAGGAGATTGAACGAGAACTTAATGCAAATGGCGAGTACCCATACCTTAACCTTGGTGGCGGATTGGGAATTGACTATGAGAATCCGAATGAGAATCCTATCCCCGACTTCAAGAATTACTTCTCAACTATCAATAGTTCATTGGAAAAAAAAGGATTTCAAAGGGTGCATTTTGAATTAGGTCGCTCATTGGTTGGACAGTGTGGCAAGCTTGTCACCAAAGTTCTATTCACCAAGCAAACGGGTGAAAAGAATTTTGTTATAGTTGATGCAGGCATGAATACGCTGATTCGTCCTGCACTATATGGTGCTCACCACAGAATTGAGAATGTTACATCAAAGGAAAATCTACACGAAATTTACAGTATAGTGGGTCCAATATGCGAAACAACCGACTGTTTCGATGAAAACATCTACCTGCCAGTAACTAACCGTGGCGATTTAATTGAGATTCTCTCCTGCGGAGCATATGGTGAGGTTATGAGCTCAAGGTATAACCTTAGGGATTTGCCAGGCATTAAATTTTCAACTGGAAATGTTTATCAAGAATCAGCAGTGAGTATGGAGTAAGAAAAAAGAGCGCAATTGCGCTCTTTCCTTTACTTATTGTATATAAAACGTTTTATTTTCTGGGTTGGAGTTTTCTCAAATGGCTCATGCTGCTCAACAACCGAATTTAACTTGGAGAAACGAGCAACCTTGGAATTTACATGATGCATAATATCATCCATAATCTTTTTGGACTTTTCCTCAGCATTATGTTGCCAATCCTTGGCAGAATGTTTCAAATCATTGTAGTAATTCTCAACAACCTCTTTATTAAGATGAACTTTTGCAACAAGCTTACCTTTCATCTCATAAACCATCGATTCTAGAACAAACTCGTGCTTATTGATAACATCCTCTATCTCTTCGGGGTAAATATTCTCGCCCGATGCGCTAAGAATCATATTCTTGTTTCGGCCCTTAATCTCCACATAGCCATTCTCATCAATTGTACCAAGGTCTCCAGTGCGTAACCATCCATCAATAAACATTTCGGCAGTTAACTCTGGTTCCTTGTAGTAACCAACCATAACATTGGAACCACGAACAAGTATTTCGCCTTCGCCAGTTGTTGGGTTAGGATTGAGAAGTTTCATCTCCTGACCAGGCAAGTTAAAGCCTGCATGACGGAATTTTACTATTTTAGGAGTACAACCCGAAAGTAATGGGGAGGTTTCGGTCATACCATATCCAATGGAGTACGGGAACTTACCCTCGTACATAAAGCGTTCAACCTCATACGATAGTTTAGCACCGCCTACACCAAAGAAATGAAGTTCGCCACCAAAAACATCCTTTAACTTATTGGAAGCCAAACGGTGCATTAGTTTACGAGTAATTGGCAAACTATACATCATACGTTTAGCACGCGATGCTGTTAACTCTGGCTTAATTTTATTCTTATAGATTTTCTCGATAACCAAAGGAACCGACAAAATCATGGTAGGCTTAATCTTTTGCATTGCAGGAATAAGCACTGCTGCTGTTGGGGGCTTATCCAAGTAGTATACTGATGCGCCTGTTGCCATAGGCAACAAGAACCCAATAGTACACTCGTAGGTATGCGAAAGAGGTAATATGGACAACAACCTATCTGTTTCAGTAACATTCTGAATCATTAAGGTTGATAAAATATTTGAAACTATATTTTTGTGCGACAGCATAACGCCCTTTGGACGACCTGTAGTGCCCGAAGTATATATCAATGCAGCCAAATCGTCCTCGGCTGGTTTTGGAAATTCGCAATCGCAATAATCAGTGTTTACAGTAATTGCAGGAGTTGTGTAAGGCATTGCTGAATCAACCTTAGCGGTTTGCTCATCAATAGCCTGAAGATTATTTATAAGTACAAAAGCATCAATTTTTTTTAAATTATTCAGATTCAACTGATTGTACAATCGAGCTGAGACAAACACAACCTTAGCCTCGCTATGCTGAATTATGCTTTCCATCTCAGAACCCGAAAAATCTGGAAGAATTGGCACAACCACAGCACCAATAGTGGTAATTGAGAAGTAAGCCATACCCCAATTTGGACTATTTTCCCCAATTAAAGCAACTTTATCTCCTTTCTTAACGCCTAAAGTATTAAGCATTCCGGATATGTTCCTAACTATAATTGCCATATCGGCATACGATAATGGCTCGGAACCTACAAAAGCAAGAGCAGGACGCTCAGAATAAGCCATTCGTGAACGGAAGAAAATGTCACGAATAGTTAATTTCTTCAATGAAATCATTCTAAAAATTTAAATTAATACTTGCTTTGCCATGCATCAAAGCGAATCGCAAATGTATGCTATTAAAACGTATAATGTGATAATTTGTTCCGAATTATTTTTTAAGCAACAAATTCACAATTAGTCCGCAAACGTTTGAAATATGACTTTTATCAAATAGCAAACTCATATTATTTGACGAACGTTTAATTAAAACAGTCGAAATAAAAACTAAAACTTAATTTTTGAGAATTGCTTATTTCTCAGCACAAAGAATTGAAAAAGTATGCTTTTCGATAAGATTTGGAAATTTGGATTTAGTTGTGTATAACTCGAAGATTTACGGTATTTATTAAGTATTTTAATGTTTTTGAAGTAATGGCTATGTGCCGTAAAAACAGCCTTGAAAAAATCGAATTTAAAACTAGCCAAGTAAGCAAAAGCTGAAAGCCAATCGAGTATTACCCTAACTGTAACTGTTAAAAACAGTTTTTTTGGATGTAGATTTTTGTGAAGTGTGTAAAGGCTATTCCTATAGTTAAGGTATAGTTTACGAGGATTGTTATTTGGCAAAGTTCCACCACCTACGTGGTATATCTTTGAAGAGGGAACACTCCAAACGCTAAAACCATTGTTATGGAAACGCCAACATAAATCAATCTCCTCCATATGGGCAAAAAAACTATCGTCTAAACCACCCAACTTTAAATAAGCAGAAGCCCTAACAAACATACAAGCCCCGCTAGCCCAAAATATCTCTATAGAATTATTGTATTGATTTTCATCCACCTCTATCTCGGAGAGTATTCTTCCCCTACAAAATGGATAACCAAACTTATCGATAAAACCGCCTGCTGCTCCTGCATATTCAAAGTATTCCTTGCGGGAATAGTCCATTATTTTTGGAGCACAAGCAGCAGCGTTGGGGTTTGAATCCATAAACTCAATTAAAGGTTGTAACCAAGCCTCTGTTACTTCCACATCGGAATTCAGCAAAACAAAATACTCGGCATCAATTTGTTGAAGCGCTCTGTTGTATCCCTCGGCAAAGCCGTAGTTCTTATCTAAACGAATTTGAATTACATCCTTAAAATCGCTGTCTAATAAATTCAATGAGCCATCGGTTGAACCATTGTCGGCAACAAAAACACCAATTCCATCAACCTTTGAGTTTGAGAGAACAATGGGCAAAAACTTTTGGAGAAAACGCTCTCCGTTCCAGTTCAATATAACAACAGCAACCTTAAATCTCATTATTTACGGGTTAATTTGCGTTTGTTCTTTTATGCTTCCAACGGCGATGAGACCAAAGCCAATATTCTGGTTTTTCCTGAATCAATCTTTCCAAAGCCTTAACATGCATTTCTGTTATTTCGTACTGTTTCGTTTCCTTTGGATTTTCAGTTAGAAGTTCCAATTCTACCTCGTAACGCCCACGTTTAACCTTGCGCATGCTACAGAAAAGAACTGGTTGATTAGTTTTTATAGCAATTTTTTCAGTTCCTAAAAAAACAGGAGTTTCCTGATTCAAGAAACTAGTCCAATAACGAATATCACCTTTTACTGGGGTTTGATCTGTAATTAAGCCTAAAAAGAAAGGTCTCCCCTCTTGTGACATTTTTAGTGCCATACGGGTAACATCGTGCATTGGAACGGGAATGCCACCAAAACGCTCACGGCTTTTATTAATAAAATTTTCAAAATATTTATTATTCAATGGCTTATAAGCGCCAATCACAGTGTGTTTGAGGTACAGACCAAAAAGACTTAATATTTCCCAGTTTCCATAATGTCCTCCTGCAACAATAACACTTTTTCCTTCTTCATAATACTTATTTATTATATCAATATTCTTAAAGGTTACCATCTTAGTAGCCCTTCGTTTAGAAACAAATAGCACGTAATTTACTTCCACAAACAGATCGCAAAAATGACGGTAGAAAAGCAGTTCTATCCTTTTTAATTCTTTTTCGGTTTTATCTGGGAATGAATTCTTGAGATTTTCTCGTACCGTTTTTTTCCTATAGCCAAATACATAGTAAACAAAAAAGAAGTTTATATCAGACAAAACAAAAAGAACTCTTAATGGCAGAAATGCCAATAAGCGAACAGAAATAAAGAAAAAATAAAAAAAGATACGATCCATCGGTTATCTATTTTGAAATCATAAAACTATTTACAACATCAACAAACTCATCGTGAATAAGATTGTTTGTGGCGATAATTTCAGCACCAAAGATATAGTTTTTCCCCTTAGAGTAATCGCAAACCTTCCCTCCTGCCCTTTCAACAATCAATGCACCGGCTGCAACATCCCAGGGATTTAGACCATACTCATAAAACGCATCGAAACGGCCGCTGGCTACATAAACCAAATCTGTAGCGGCAGAGCCTAACCTACGCATTCCATGGGAATGGCGCATAAAGTAATCCAAAGACTTGAGCAACTGGTCAATTCGGGTATAGTCGTAGTATGGGAAGCCTGTACAAACCAAGGAGTCGTTAACTTTGGCTACATCCGATACTTTTATAATATCGGCATTGCAGTATGCAGCGCTATCGGCATTGGCCCAAAAACATTCATCCAAGTTAGGTTCATAAACCACACCAACCAAAACATTCTCACCATCCATTAATGCAACGCTTACAGCGTATGGTGCTAAACCATGTATGTAGTTTGTGGTACCATCCAACGGGTCGATAACCCAGTTTAAGCCACCTTCCTTAGGAACTCCAGTTCCCTCCTCGGCAATAAAACCAGCGGTGGGGACAGTTTTGGAAAGGGCATCAACAAGCATTTTCTCGCACGTTTTATCCACATACGATACAAAATTATGTTCGCCCTTCACTTCAACCTTGTGCTGCAGAAAATTTGCTCGCTCCTTTAGAGCGAACTTTCCAGCCTCCTTGGCCGCTTCAATAACCTGTTCGGTGATAATCTGTAATATCATTTTAAAATCTTTAATAACGTAAAAGGATTCCTGCCTTCGCAGAAATGTTAAGAATTCTATTAATTAAAAACCTAAATCCTCCTGAATTGGGATAAGCGCCTCAATTGAGAGCTGGGCAAACTCATCGATATTCATCCCAAATTTTTCGCACTCCAAAATTGTATCGCGGTTTACCGATGCGGCAAACATCTTCTCCTTCATACGCTTTGTAACGGATTTAACCTTAACGCTCGATATCTTCTTATCGGGGTAAACCAGCGCTGTGGCAAAAATAAGCCCAGTTATTGTTTCGCCAGCAGCCAGCGCAAACTGGAATTTTGTTGCGCGGGGCATTCCGGTTGCCATCTCGTTATGCATACGAATTGCATCAACAGCCTCGACTGGGAGAATATCCTTAAGCATATCAGCAGCAATCAGCGCATGTTTTGTTGAATCACCATTGGTTATCTCCACATCCAAATCGTGAAGTAATCCGGCAATTCCCCAAACATCCTTATCCTCGCCCAACTTCTCGGCTAAAGCCCTTAACACCGCCTCCGATGCCAAGCAATGGGCAATCATTTTAGGATTTTTAATATGCTGATTAAGCAAATCGATATAAAAAGCACGTTCCTGCATACTCAATAATGTCATAACAATGCATCAAAAATAGCTATTTTAGATTAAACCGCGTTGTTCTGATTTTCCTGCGTTTTATTCTTAACACTAATTAAGCGAAGTCTGATAAGCCATCCATATATAGATGCAAACCTATTATTCGTGGATATTAGCGGAATTAAAACACTGGCCATAACAATACTGATAAGAACCACTGCATAGGTAATATTACGAACTAACTCTCCACCAATCATTCCCTGTTGCATGGGAATTCCAGCTAGCACCGCCGCAGCCAAACCTTTTGGAACCATTGCGGCCATTATGGTTTTATCGAAAATGGGTAAAGGTGATTTAATTGAAAATCGAACAATTGGAATCCGCGATGCAAATATTACCGCCGAAAGTATCAATCCAAACATTAGCGCTGTAAAACTATCGAGTTGAATTGACAGACCTATGTAAACAAAAAAGAACGTTTTTAGCAGAAATACTATCTCAGAAAAAAACACCCGCTCAGTTTGGTTCAGCGCAATTGGCTCATGAGCAATATACTTTTTCAGGAATGTAAAATTAAAGTGCTCAATATTAACCAGCGTAATTCCAAAAAGTAGAGCCGAAATAGCACCGCTATAGCCCAACAGTTCTGCAACACCATAAACAATAAATACAAACGCAGGTGTAGTAAATATTGAATTCTGAATGGTTCTTATCCTATTTAAAAGAATTGACCAGCCAATTGCACCTGCAATTCCAACAAATGCCGCAAAAGTGAACGACGATAAAATTTTACCAATTATCAATCCAACCTGCAAATTACCACTCTTATTGGCCTCAATCAATGCCAAAGCAAAAACAATACAGAGCACATCGCTCAAAGCCGATTCCAAGACTAGAATAGTTCTTGATTCCTCCTTTATTTTAAGCAAACGAACCATTGGAATTACTACTGCCGACGATGTTCCTCCCAAAATTGCACCAAGAGTAAGGGCTACAAGCAAATCCAAATCAAAAAAGAAGTATGCAATTAGCCCTACAATCAAAAAAGTAGCAAAAAAGTTGATAAGCGTAAGTGACATTGAGCCCTTTATGGAGTTTTTAAGTTCCTGAAGTTTTAGCCCTAGTCCCCCTTCAAAAAGAATTATCACCAGAGTAATTGAGGTAAACATTGGGCCAGCCACACCAAAATCCTCAGCGTGCACAACGCCCAGTATTGGTCCAAATAGCAAACCCACAAACATTAAAAGTAGCACATCGGGGATACCCTTTTTCTCAAATATCCCAGAAAACCAGTGCGAAAGAAAAACTATTGCGCCTACAATAAGGATGGTTAATGCTGAGTTCATAATAAATGTGTTTTTAATTCATCTCTAAAAGTAGCAATTAAAAATAACTAATAGGGGAAAATCAATGACTTTAGTCAGGTTTAAAACTATTTAAAGGTGCTATAAAACCTAAAGAGTCTTGTTATAAATCATAAATATTCTGATTACTCACTCATAATTTTGCAGCTGCAAATAAACCCGATGTTTTATCTATTTAATAAATAAAGTGTGAGATGTTAGAGTTCTACAAAAAACTTAAGTTTACCCATCGCCGAAGTATTGAGGCATTGGTGTTTCTAGTTATCTTTTTCGGATTCTTTGGATACCTTGCTCATGTTATGGGCACAGCGAACCTGCTCAATTCACTTATGCACACATCGTGGGATTTGCTTATGAATACTGTGTTTTTTATAATGGGAATAACTGTGCTTTCGGGTGCTTTGGGTAAACTGCTGATTGAATTTGGGGTTGTACGATTAATAGAGATTATTTTAGCACCACTGATGAAACCATTATACAACCTTCCGGGAGTATCGGCAATTGGTGCATTAATGACATTCCTTTCGGATAATCCAGCAATTATTAGTCTTGCAAAAGACCCTAACTTCAACAGATACTACAAACCTTACCAGCTAGTATCCTTAACCAACTTTAGCACGGCCTTTGGAATGGGGCTAATAGTGATATCATTTATGACGGGACTTGGATATTTTGGCCCAGCCCTAGTTGGTTTAGCAGGTGCATTTGTAGGCTCAATTATATCGACCCGTTTGATGCAAAAATTCTCCAGAAAGCAACTAGCGGCAACAGAGAATCACGAAACCGAGGGCGATGAGCAACAGATTTCGTTCCGCCGCGAGGGTAGCCTATTTATGCGTACATTAAATGCAATACTTGACGGAGGCAAAGCAGGTGTTGACCTTGGCTTAGCCATTATTCCTGGTGTTTTGGTAATCAGTACCATAATTATGACAGTATCGTTTGGGGCAAAAGACCCTGCAATTGGTTATCAGGGTTTGGCCTACGAGGGAGTTCCAATACTCCCAAAAATAAGCGGATACTTCAACTGGCTATTTGAACCGATGTTCGGATTTCATCATCCAGAACTAATCGCATTTCCTGTAACTTCGTTGGGTGCTGTGGGCGCAGCACTATCGCTTATAAATCCGTTTACTGCTCAAGGATTTATTACAGGTAACGAAATTGCCGTTTTCACAGGAATGGGAATGTGCTGGAGCGGTTTCCTAAGTACCTACAGCGCTATGTTCGACACTTTAGGATACCGAAACCTAATATCCAAAGCCATACTCGCACAAACCATAGGTGGAATATCTGCGGGTATTATTGCGCACTGGCTGTATGTGCTGATATTTTAACTATCTCTCAGAATGCTAGTTTTAAAGCCAGAATAGTGGCTTTGCGTTAAGCTTTTTTTCGCACGGACTCAATCTGACTCCTCCAGTAGGCTGATAAATACCTTTATTTTCTCGTTTTTTTTACAGTTAATAACTACTGATAATTTAACGTTTCAAAATGCTCTATGTATCGTAATTTTTCACGAAATTGCACGCTCTATGGAAAAGAAATATTCTAAAATAAAAGACAAACTTAAAATTGAAGTAGCTAAGACGACAGATAACGACCTAGCTTACTTAACTCATTATTTTCAGAATTACAAAAATGAAGTCTCACAGTATTTTGAACCTTATGCAAGCCGCTCTTTATCTTATCTCCATGAAAACTTAAGTATTCTTGAAGAACCTGATTTTCAATATTACTTGCCTATTCAATGGGATATTCCTTTCCCTCCACAAACAAATCCAAAATTTACTTTTATCGACTTATTTGCAGGAATTGGAGGTATAAGACTTGCATATCAAAATCTTGGAGGAAAATGTGTATTTACTAGTGAATGGGATACTTACTCTAAAAAGACATACGAAGCCAACTTTGGGGAAATTCCATTTGGAGATATCACTAAGATACCTGAAAAAAACATTCCAGACCACGATATATTGCTTGCAGGATTTCCTTGTCAACCGTTCTCTATTGCTGGAGTTTCAAAAAAAAATGCACTTGGTAGAGCTCATGGTTTTTTAGATGAAACCCAAGGAACTTTGTTTTTTGATATTGCTAGAATTATTAAGAATAAAAAGCCTAAAGCCTTTATGCTTGAGAATGTCAAGAACCTTATTTCTCATGACAAAGGAAAAACTTTCAAAGTTATTTCTGAGACTCTTAAGGAATTAGGTTATTCTCTCCATCATCAAATATTAGATGGAAAGTATTTTGTTCCTCAACACAGAGAACGAATCATTATTGTAGGATTTAGAAATTCAATATTTAAAGGCAAAGAAACCTTTCAGTTTCCAAAAATGGGAGTAGCCCAATTCGCTATCAAAGATATTTTGGAACCTGAAGTAGATGAAAAATATACTCTTTCTAACCGCCTTTGGAATTACTTGCAAGAATATTCAAAAAAACATAAAGAAAAAGGAAACGGCTTTGGCTTTGGAATGACAGATTTAAATGGAATATCCAGAACAATGAGCGCAAGGTACTACAAAGATGGAGCAGAAATATTAATTCCTCAAGAAAGTAAAAATCCCAGACGTTTAACACCTAGAGAGTGCGCAAGACTTCAAGGTTTTCCAGATACATTTATAATACCGGTTTCGGATAATCAAGCATATAAACAATTTGGCAATTCAGTTGTAACACCATTGATACAAGCAGTAGGAAAAAACATTATTAATGAACTATTAAAAATCAATGAATCTAAAAAAGCTAAAATTGCTGTTCGCTAATAATGAATGTAGCAGAATTTATATCAAAAAACTCTCTCCAAATGACAATTCGAAGAATCAAGTATATTTTGGCGGTAGTTTTGGGATTTTAAACATCTTGCCTATATCAGAAATTAAGACAGAAGAAGCTGGAGATTGGAATAAAGAAAGATTTAAAGCTTCAATAAAGTTTTCGTGGATAAGTGAAGATGGAAATATATACCCTGCTCCAAATTCTCAACTCATTCTCTATCCAAAGTATCCCGAAGTAAGATTCTCAGGTTTTCTTACTAGATGTGAGAATCCTCCATCCGAACTAATGACCCAACGTCTTCCAGATAGACTTTTATTCTTTTCTCTTGCAAAAAATGGTACAGTTTTAGGATTTGTTACAGTTCCAAATTCAGAACTAGCGCAAGAATTTTCAACGATAGAAACAGATTCGGAACATGGCGTTTTTAAAGTACTTGAGCTACCACAAGTAGCAAATAATAAAGAAAAGTTATTAAATGAATTGCTTCGCATCTATCAGTTAGGTTGGATAAAATCAAAACGACTTGATGGACACGGAAATCTTTTACCATGTGAAGCACCCAATTGCGGAGGCTATACCTTAGAAGCAGAATTAGGCATCACACCTAACGGATATTCTGAACCAGATTATTTAGGATGGGAAATTAAACAGTTTGGCGTAACAAACTTCAATAAATTGAACTCTGCAATAATAACTTTAATGACACCAGAACCTACAGACGGAATTTATAAAACCGAGGGAGCAGAAGCATTCATCAGAAAATATGGATATATTGACAAGACAGGTAGAGAAAACAGAATGAACTTTGGAGGTGTTCATAAAACTGGGATAAGACATCAGTTGACCAATCTAGAAATGCAACTAATTGGATTTGACATAGAAAGCGGAAAAATCAGAAACACAAATGGACGAATTGCATTATTAGATATTAACGAAAATGAAGCTGCATCCTGGAGTTTTTCTTCAATGCTTTTGCATTGGAATAGAAAGCATAATCAAGCCTGTTATGTTCCTTCACTTTCAGAAACAGAAAATGAAAGGAAGTATAAATATGGCAACAATATAATTCTTGGTACGGGAACCGATTTTCAACTTTTCCTTAGTCAAATGGCCTTTGGAAACATTTACTATGACCCAGGAATTAAAATGGAAAACATTTCCACAAAACCAAAGATTAAGAAAAGAAGCCAATTCCGAATTAAGGTACAAAATCTACCAAGTCTATACAAAACAAGTGAAATAGTTGACATTACTTCATAAACCTACTCTCTCGCTGACGCGCGTTTGTAACACGTGCCTCTTTAGTCTCTGGTGTAAAAAGCAATCCACAAAACCACTACTCCTTCCCCAAAGTCTCCAGCAAATGTTGCTTTATATCCTTTAGCGTGGTGGAATCAATGGAGCGGTTCTCAACAGGAACATCAACTTTTACACGGGTTTCTATTTGAACAGGGGCTTGGCTTAGCACAATTATCTCGTTGCCGAGCAAAAGGGCTTCGTCAACATCGTGGGTTACGAATATTACGGTTCGTTTATCGGCCTTCCACAACTTGGCAAAGGTTTTAATTAGGTTTAGCTTCAACTTTATATCAAGGCCTTTTAGGGGCTCGTCCATAAGAATTATATCGGATTTGTAGGCAAATGCCCGGGCAATGGAAACTCGTTGGCGCATTCCGCCACTAAGTTTAGCAGGGTAGTAATTTGCAAAGTTATCGAGCTCAACCAGTTTAATAAACTGGTCGACCAACGCCTTGCGCTCATCGGCATTAATACTATCGCCTAAAACAAACTCAATGTTCTCCTTAACCGTTTTCCACGGTAACAGGCGTGGTTCCTGAAATATGTAGGAGAGTACTTTCCCGCTGAATCCATCAAAGGTACCGCTATCGGGCAGCACTGTTCGACCAATCATATTCAGCAGCGTGGTTTTGCCACATCCCGATGGCCCCAGAATACAGGTTATTGTTCCCTCCTCGAAGGTTATGGAGAAATCTTGGTAAAGAGATATCTCCTCGTACTTTTTATTCAGTGACTTTATTTGTAGTACCATAGCTAAAACCTCCAAACTACAATGCGGTGCTCGCCCCAGCGAATTACTTTCTCGAATGCGTAGCTAATAACCACGGCAATAATTGTCCACGCAATAACCGCATCGACATTCAGGAACGTTTGTGCCGATTGCATTACCGTTCCAATACCGTAACGGGGCTGGCTCAGCACCTCACCTATTATTATTGCACGCCAACCAATACCCAACGCGCTTGATGCACCACTAACAATAAACGGCATAATTGCGGGGATATAAACCTCACGGACAATCTTACTGTGATTAACACGGTAAAAGTTGGACATTTGTATCAACTCTGGGTCAACGCTCCGGATACCGTCAATTACATTGGTACAGATAAACGGAAACATCGTGAGGAAACCTATAAATACTGGAACTAGGCCTGGATTGAACCATATAAGCGCTAGCAGAATTAGAGCAACTACAGGAATTGAACGCACTGTAACCAGAATTGGCCTGAGAAAAGCGTTAAAATTAGGGCTGATACCTGCCAAAATTCCCAAAAGGATTCCTAAAAAACCCGATATTACAAACCCCACAATTCCGCGCAGGATTGTTGTTCCAACAATAAGCAGAAAATTACCATCGGCAAAAAGTTTGATAGTGGTAACCAATGTTTTTTCGGGGTGCGGAAGTATAAAATCGGAATTGAAGCGCCATGCTAAAATCTTCCATACAATTAGCATAAACAGCACCCCTGCAAGGCTAAAAATCTGCTTCTTAGTAAATAAAATCTTCATCGGGCATTTTTCCTCCAACAATATCGGGGTTCATTTGGTAGAAAACATTCAGAAAATCATCTATCTGGCTTTTTATCTCCCTAGCACGAACAAATTTAAGATTTGCCCTAGGAATTGCTTTCAACGCAACTTCACGGTTAGGAAGAACCTCATATTTTACCATTAAATCGGCAGCGCTATCGGGGTTTTGATTCACCCAAACTGACGATTTCTCGTAACCATTGGCAATTTCCTCCACTAAAGCCCTATTGTTTTTAGCAATATCCTTACGAACCATAAACGCAGTGAATGCAATTGGGCTGCCCTGATGCTTAAACCATTCATCGTTAAAATCGAATATCAACCTAACATTACTGCGTTTCTGCAAAACCTGACTAGCCAATGGCTCGGACAGAACGCCCAGTTCAACTTTGCCTGCGGCAACCGCATTGGCCATATCAATGTGCGTTGGGAAACTGTAATCGATGGTAACATCGGTATCGGGGTTTACACCGTTCCTGAGTAGTAAGAACCGAAACATCACATCGGGTGTCATTCCCTTTGCCATAACGTGTATGCGTTTGCCTTTAAGCTGCGACCACTTAGTAATTGTTGAATCGGTTCCCAGCAACGAGAGAGTGCCCCAAACAGGAATTCCAACCAACTGGTAATCCATACCTTTGTTATATACTATTGCGGCCATTGTGGTGGGCAGAATGGCAAAATCGGCGGTGCCATCGAGCATCATTTTACGCACCTGAATAGGCTCATTCAGGATTATAACCTCAATTTTACTGCTGGATGATGATTTTAAACTGTCAATCAACTTAATCATCCCCATTGACGATGGGCCTTTAAGAGTGGCTATCCTATAGGTTATTTGAGAATTATCGTTATTTGTTGACGAATTGCATCCAATAATAAAAATTGCAAAGGCAATCCATAGCAAGTATATTGTGCGCATAGCAAATGTTTTTACAAAACTACCTATAAATAATATCACACAGTTTAAAATTGATTTAAAACATACTAAAATAAGGAAAAATTGGAACATCAATACTTGTACAAAGATTTTTTAGTAAGTACATTTGTTGCATCAAAAACTGAGATTAATAATATTCTAAAATGGATTCCTGCTTACGCAGGAATGAAAAGAATCAGAATGTTTAATCGAGGTTAAATAATTAACAAAGTATAATCTAATCCAAAGGTATTCTGATGGAAAAGAGAGTTGGAACCGCACTAATTCAAATTGAGAGCCGCGAAAACG
>CAZTVY010000029.1:0-15061 GCA_964617235.1 uncultured Rikenellaceae bacterium
TACGGATTCAAACTCAGTTCCATCCATTAAACTCAACCGAGTATGAACAAAGTACTTATCGAAATCATTTTTTTCTACAGGATTTTCAATTCTATCCACAACTAATGCAACATTAGGTTGTAACAGAACGTCCTTAGTCCATTGCTTCAACGTATCGCCCAGCGTGCTTAGTATGGTTAAAGTTATTTTTCCGCTGATAGGCTGTAAACTATCCGAAACAGCATTAACCACAATCACGCTATCGGTTACCTGCGCCGAAACCAGAACCGATTTATAGGAATCGCGAACAGTGTAATGAACCGCCTTCCAATGTCCCAAATAATCGATACTCGACCACGAAACCACTGGCCAACAATCGTTCATCTGCCAGTAAAGTGTTCCCATACAGCGTGGCGAAGCCAACCTGTGCGATTCAATGGCAACCCTATAGCCAATTGCCTGAGTTATTTGGCTCTGGTATGCCCAATCGTCGAAAGTTTCAGGATAAAAACCCTCGCGCTCCATATAGGTTCGTATAGTTTCGTACCCCACAGGGTGTTTCTGGTGGCAGCGCATCTCCACAGAATCGGGATTTACGCCTCCATTGCTGAATAGTTTTATGGTGTGATTCGACGGTGCTCCCTGATAACCATACTCGCTCATGAAACGCGGAACTTTTTCCCGATACTTCTCGAAAGGTTCAGAGCCCCACCAAACGCCCCAGTAATGAGAATCGCCGTGAGTCATACTCTGCTTTCGGCCCCACCCAAACTCGGGTGACGATGGCCAGTAGGGTCTTTGCGGATCTGTACTCGATAAAACGCTGGGTATTAATTGATGGAACACCTTCAGGTAATCGTTCCAAATTTTTGATGAATCGCTTACCGATAAGGAATGCTGCTTTTGCCATCCCCAGTTATGCCAACCCTCATCAACTTCATTATTTCCACACCATAATGCAATACAGGGATGATTTCGGAGCCTTAAAGTTTGCTGTTTTACTTCTTCCTTTACATTTTCAAGAAACAACGAGTCGCCAGGATACATACTACAGGCAAACATAAAATCCTGCCATACCAAAATACCAAGGCTATCGCATAAGTTGTAAAAATGATCCTCCTCGTAGGCTCCCCCACCCCACAAACGCAACATATTGAACCCCGAATTTGCAGCATCAACAAGCAATTGTTTTAAATTCCCATTTGATGCAGATGGAAAAAAACTTTGCCTTGGAATAAAGTTCGCACCCTTCATAAAAACCGGAATACCATTTAACTTGAAGTAGAAACTTTTTCCAACACTGTCGTATTCCTGAACCAATTCGATTGTTCTAATTCCGTAGTTTATATTTTTCGTTCGTTGAGCATTCTCCCCTTCAACTATAAATGAGAAGTTATACTGATATGATTCTCCCAAGCCATTACTCCACCAAAGCTTTGGCTTTTTAATCCTAAAAGGTAGCGTAATAACGTTTTTCCCAGAGCCAACCTTTGACTTAACCGATGCAAACACACGCTTGCCATCTGAAACATTAACCTCGATATGTTGAAATCGACCCGAAGGAACTGAAATCTTTGCGGTTAAATAGGCATCACCCCTATAAATTGAATCGGTGTAAACCTGGATATCATCAATATTAAAATCGCCCCACGATTGTAGGTAAACAGGTTTCCATATTCCACAGGTCACAAAACGTGGCCCCCAATCCCATCCAAAGTGATAGGCCGCTTTGCGAACGTAAGCCCATTCTCCACCAGGTAAGGTATAGGGCAACTCCTTTGCTTTTTTCCTTATCTCGCTTAACGCCGATCGAAATAAAATCCGGATGCTATTTTCACCATTATTCAGCAACTTATCGCAACGAATAACCCATTTTCTGAACATATTGTCAGCATTCAAAATCAATGAGTCGTTCAAATAAACCTCAGCATAGGTATCTAATCCTTCAAAAACAAGATCAACGTGCTTGTTCTTAATAAAATACTCATCAACCTTAAACTTTGTAGTGTACTCCCAATTGGTTTCATCAATCCATCCCAGATTCATATTATTGCAGCCTAAAAAAGGATCGGGAATCTTGCCATTCTTAAATAAATCGGTATGAATTGTACCTGGAATGGTTGTTAACTGCCACTCATCAGCAGTACCTGCTTTTCTAAATCGCCACACACCAATAAGAGGCAAGGTTTGTTGTGCGAATACCTCAAAAAAACTGCAGAAAAGTATAAGTACCGTTAGATAACACTGAATATTTCGGATTGAAAATCTCATCACGATTAACTTTATTCATCTAACTTATTCAATGCATAAGCATACGCTCCTACTGCCACGGCGTGGCTAGTTCTAAGGCGCGATAAACCTACCCCAAATCGTTTCAGTGAGTCGTAATCAACCTCACGAGAACTGAATGGAACTTTAATTTTGCGTAATTCGCCCTTTGTAAAAAGTTCACGTTGCTGAACATCTTCAAGATTAAATGCTTTAAGTTCTAGCCTATCAACCTCGCCTCCATTCAAATTCTGAATTTTACCGTTCAACTGGTAGAACATTGAAGGCGCAAAATACTTGTAGGAATTAGCCAAACCACCGCCAATTACCACAAGCGAGTCGGTTAAAGTAACGGCATTGGCCAGCGCATCGCCAACTACAACGCCAAGTGTTTGGAATGCAAGTCGGGCAGCAACCATATCACCCTCTTTTTTCCCTTCGAGTATATCGAATATCTCCTTCGGAGAAAGGGTTTCGGTCTCCTTATTTCTTGAATTGCTATGGTAAACGCCCTGCACAGCACGAATACTGGCACCCTCCTCCGCAAAACAGTAAACATCGATACCGTTGCGCATCAACCAAATTTCGGCTCCTGCCGAATTATCGCCAATGTAAAGTTGATTATTCACCACCAAACCACCACCAAAGCCTGTCCCTAGCGTGATACCAAAAAGATTCCTATAGCGTTTTGGATTCCCCGCCTTTTCGAGCATTTCGTTTACCTCGGGTAAAAGACCTGCAATGGCCTCGCCGTAGGCGAATAAATCGCCATCGTTATTGATAAATACAGGAAGATTAAACTGCTCCTGAAGCATTGGCCCTAAAGCAACCCCGCCCCTAAAACTGGGCAAATTGCCCAAGTCACCAATTATACCATTGGGATAATCGGCTGGGCCAGGAAATGCAAAACTGATTGCAACAGGCTTATCGTTTAGTTTAGATATTACGGTTTTAAACCCATCGAGGATTGTATGCAGGCATTTATCCAAGTTATCGCCATTGCTTGGCAATGTAACAGGCTCAACAATACTCTGCATCCCCTTAATTGCAGAAAAAACAAAGTTAGTTCCACCAGCATCAAGGGTAAGTACTATTCTACTATCGTTTCGATATGACATATGAAGAGTTGTATATTATGTGTTGTTAATTATGCTGCCACTTTTTTTGTGCCTTTAAGCGATAATATCAGCAAATATCCAAAACAGATTGCAGGAACTATAAACGCAAAGGCATTCATCTCCATATCAACCATTTTACCCATAAACAAAGGAATAATTGCACCGCCCGATATTGCCATACACATCAAACCGCTTAGCTCATTGGCCGCTTCGGGTTTCTCATCAACTGTAATTGAGAATAACAATGGCCAGATATTGGCAAAACCCAATCCGCCAATAATTACACCCACAATGGCCAAAATTGGATTTCCAACCATAAGCAGAATTATTCCAACCAATCCCATTAGAGCTGAAATACGGAAGAAATTACGCGGATTTATTACATTTAATGTTACACCTCCAACCAAACGACCAATTGTTAGAAGAAGGAAAAACAATGGAGCACCATATTTACTAGCATTTTCGGGCGACATGCCAATTGCCTTATTCAAGGGCAAAAGAAATCTTGCCATACAAACCTCCGCCCCAACATAGAGGAATATTCCTATAACCGCCATCAAAAACACTGGATTTTTTAACAAACCAAGACTCGACTTAAAACTTGGTGGAACATCGGCCTTTGTTTCCTCAACCTTAATGAAAAGCACCGATACAAATGTTAACGCCATCAGTATAAAGAAAACAGGAAATGCGGCTCTCCATCCCAAATCTTTGAAAAGAACTAAAGCAGCAACAGCAGTTACTAGGTATGCCGATGCAGTGCTACCAATTCCTTTTATTCCCTGGGCAAAAGCCAAGTTGCGGCTATATGCTCCACTGGTACTAACATCGCGCATAATTGGGTTTCCCGCAACTTGTAAGAACGAAGTACCAATTCCCAATATTAGAATACAAGCCAAAAGCAACATATAGCTAGGAGCAATAACGGTTGGCACAAGTAAAGCCAATGCATTCAAACCCAACCCCAAAAGCAACAGATTTTTCTTGCCAACTCGCGATGCCAAAAGTCCTCCAGGAACACTAAACACAGCAAATGCAATAAAAACAAAGAATGGTAATAGAGTTGCCATTACATTGTTTAGTTGATATTGATTTTTCACAGCATCGGACATTGGGCCCATTGCATCGGCAATACCCATTGTAAGGAATGCTAAAAAGATTGGAATAGTTTTTTTGTTCATATTAGGTTTGGTTTAGGTTTTTATTTGTGTGATGATTCTCGAATATTCAATCTAATCGGTAAAATTGACAACTCTTTACCTATAAAGGTTTCCTCTTGTTTAATTTGATGCATCAATAGTTCAAATGCTTGAGTGCAGATGTCGGAGATTGGCTGCGAAACAGCAGTTACCGAAGGTTTAACAAAACAGAAGTAAGGTAAATCGTCGAAACAGGTTAAGGCCATATCTTCAGGAATTCTAATCCCCAAGTTGCTACACGACTGCAATACTGCTGTTGCCAGGTTATTGTTTACCGCAAAAAGACAATCGGGCATGGAGTTTTGCTTAAATCGGGTCATTAGCAATTCGCTCACTGCTCCGCAGATATTTCCAAAAGGAATCTCAACGGTATCAACCTTTACACCTTTTTGTTGCCAGGCATATATATAGCCCTCAACCCTATGCTTTACTGTTGATATATGCGATGTTGAAAGTGTTAAAACCATTGGTTTTTGATAACCAGACTTGGATAAATGTTCGGCAATCTGTTTGCCTCCATTAAAGTTATCGACCACTACCGATGGAATTCCAGAATTTTCGAAACACCTATCGATAAGCACCAAAGGCAACCCATCGGAGTAGTAATTCCTCAGCTCCTCGGCATTTTCTTGCGACGATGATAGAATAATACCATCGACCTGCCTATTCCGCAATAGCTTAATTAATTTTCGCTCCTTTTCAATATCCTCGTCGGTACTACAAATAATCACATTGGAACCAACGCTGGCAGCCAAATCTTCAATATTACGAGCTATTGCTGCGTAGAAACTATTGGAAATATCGGAAACAATTAGTCCAATAGTATTGGTATAGCCAAGCCTAAGCCCACGGGCTAACTGGTTGGGTTTATAGTTCAAATCCTTAGCCTTATCGAGCACCCTAATCCGAGTCCGTTCCGATATTCCATACTGCTCCGCCTTCCCGTTCATCACCAACGAAACCACCGCCTTCGAAACCCCCACGCTACGGGCAATATCGTCCAACGAAACTCTCTGCTTTTTCATCAATCCACATTTGTTTGCAACAAATATAAAAAATATCTAAATCGATTTAGGTGATTCTTGTAAAAAAGTTTCTTACACAATACAAAATTGATTTACTGATTAAGCAGTGCTTTTAAATTGGGGGTTGAGCTACTAATAACTTTCAGGATTTGGGTTTTGTTTTTCTCCTGAGCATAATTTGGAGCATACTCTAATTCAGTATTGGTGGTTTTTCCTGTAGATAACTTAAGCATTTTAACGCTATAGGGATTTGATAAGTAGATGTAAATCTCGTCGTCGGTATTCCAATCAACAAATACAGGTTTAGAGTTTAAAACGTATGAGTACAGTTGAGTCCCATCTATATCATCAACAGATAGTTTATTATCAATACAATAGGCTATTTGGTTAAAATCCGATATTGAAGCTAAAACTTTTAAGTTGGAGTATTTTTTAAAATTATTGTTTTTAAGGTTTAATAAGTAAATTCCGTCAAGTGAGTCGGGAAAGTTAACATTGGTTATTGCGTAAATGATGAATGAATCATTCCGGTCTATTCTGGTTTCATATCTCGATGGCCAGCCAAAAATATCATCCATTTTATGAACCAGAAAAGTTTGATTCATAACACTGTCTGTTTTGAACAATCCAAAAACCTGACGAGTTTCCTTTGACATACCACCATCAGGAAATCGGCTAATTCCTTTAGGTAAACGGTACTCTCTTACCTGAGCAAGGTAATAGTACGAAGAACCTACCAAAACACCACCGTGCGCTGGCTCAAAGGAATAGTACAACTCGCGGGTATAGCAGGATGACAAAAGTAAACCAAGTACAACAGAAAGAAAGTATAACTTTTTCATTATGAGGATACTTTAAGGGTTGTGTAGATGTTTGAGAATCAAATATATCAAATAAAAAACAAAATGTCAACGGCATTTAAATTTCTTATAATTATCAGTATAGAAATAAATCATTTCGTATTTCGACGAAATAAAAATATTTCGTAATATTGCGAAATATTTAATCGTAAAATGTCGAAGAAAAAATACACTGAGGAGCAGGAGAAGATTGCCCGATACGCCAAGGCGTTAAGCCATCCTGTTCGAATACAAATCCTAGAGATACTTGCGGGTCAGAGCTGCTGCTACAGTGGCGATATTGTTGACGATTTGCCCATTGCCCGTAGTACACTATCGCAGCATTTAAGCGAGTTGCGCGATTCTGGGTTGATTCAGGGCGAGTTTAATCCACCTAAAATAAAGTATTGTATCAGGAGAGAGAATTGGGAGGAGGCAAAAATACTGTTTGGTGGATTTTTTGAGAAAAAGAAATAGATAGAATGATGAGCATGGAATTTAGATTTTCGAATGATGAAGTGAATACTTCAAAAATTATCATTCAGCATTCCTTGTTCGACATTCAACGAATTAACTTCACAAAACATAATAGTATGGAAATTAAAGTATTAGGCACTGGATGTGCAAAGTGTAAAACACTTGAAAAATCGACCCGTGAGGCAGTTGCAGAGCTAGGAATTGATGCAAATATCGAGAAGGTTGAGGATATTGTTAAAATTATGAGCTACGGAATTATGCACACCCCTGCGTTGGTAATTAACGGCAAGGTTGTTCTTAGCGGTCGATTGGCCAATGTTAACGAGATAAAGGATTTAATTAAAAAACAATAACAATTTAATGAAGATGAAAAAACTAAGTTTTTTGTTTATTCTACTTGGCGTAGTAGTAGCAACATCGTGCAATGCACAGAGCGATTCAAAAAATCAAACTAAATACACTGCTGAAGGTAAAGTAGAGGTATACTATTTCCATTTTACTGGACGATGCGTTACCTGTAAAACCGTGGAGGCTGAAGCCAAAACAAACGTGGAAACAATTTATGCCGAGCAGTTTAAATCGGGAAAAATATCATTTCAAGCTATCAATTTAGATGACGAAAGCAGTAAGGCCATTGCGGAAAAACTAGGGGTTACTGGACAAACATTGTTAATTGTAGGTGGTCCCCAAAAGATTAATATTACTAACGATGGTTTTATGTATGCGCGTAAAAACCCCGATAAGTTCAAACAAATTATGAAGGAGAAAATCGACAAGTTGCTATAAGGACTGAAGTAAATATCAAAATGGAAGATTTATTAAGTTCACTTCTCGAAAGCAACTCTGCTCCTTGGCTCACAGCTTTAATTCTGGGACTAATGACAGCCATTAGTCCCTGCCCTTTGGCTACCAATATCACCGCAGTAGGATTTATAAGCAGGGATATTGAGAATAAGCACAGGGTTTTCATTAATGGCATTTTATACACCTTGGGTAGGGCAATTACATACACAGCAATACCTTTAATAATATTCTTTGGAGTCGACCAACTCAAATTTTCTGGCTTCTTCCAGAGGTATGGCGAGAAAATAATTGGGCCTTTGCTTATTGTTATTGGGCTGTTTATGCTCGATTTTATTAAGGTTAACTTTCCTGCAATGAATAGGCTTTCAACACGTATGCAGCATAAAGAAACGTGGAGTTCTCTCGATGCTATTCTTTTAGGAATTGTATTCGCTTTGGCTTTTTGCCCCTACAGCGGAGTGCTTTACTTCGGGATGCTTGTCCCTATGACTGTTAGTAGTGCTTCGGGTTTGTACTTGCCCGTTGTATTTGCACTGGCCACAGGTGTTCCCGTAATTATTTTTTCATGGCTTTTAGCTTATACTGTATCGGGGATAGGTGGCTTTTACCATAAGGTTAAAACTTTTGAGTTGTGGTTTAGACGAGTAATTGCATTTCTATTTATAGTGGTTGGTGTATACTACATTTTTAGGGCATTCTTTTAATTCTAATATGATTTAATAGCATGAAGAATTTTTTTAAATCGGTTTGGTTACCACTTTTACTATTGCCAATTTGGTATTTGATTTACCATAATTTACCAGCAATAACCGATTGGTTAATATACTCTGTGTTTGGAATGACAAAGGGCTCGCATCTGACAGAGGCCTTGTGGTTTTTTATCTATGAATTTCCAAAGGTAATACTCCTGTTAACCCTCATAATTTTCTTCGTAGGAATTATCCGCACATTCTTTACTCCTGAAAGAACCCGAAAGGCGTTGGAGGGCAAAAAAACTTTTACAGGAAATGTAATGGCATCCTGCTTGGGGATTGTAACTCCATTCTGTTCTTGCTCTGCAATTCCATTGTTCCTTGGTTTTATTGAGTCGGGTGTTCCGCTTGGCGTTACTTTTTCGTTCCTAATTGCTGCACCAATGATTAATGAGGTTGCCGTTGTACTACTGTATGGAATGTTCGGATGGAAAGTTGCGCTCATATATGTTGCCACAGGATTGGTAATTGCAATTGTTGCTGGATGGGCAATAGGTCTTCTTAAACTCGAAAAGTGGGTTGAGCCCTGGGTTTACCAAACACGTGTTGGCAAAAGTGATTTGAAGGACGAAAAGTTAACCCTTGCAAGCAGAATAAATATGAGCTATACCGCAGTAAAGGATATTGTAGCCAAGGTTTGGATATATGTTGCACTTGGTATTGCTGTTGGTGCAGGTGCTCACGGATACGTTCCCGAGGATTTTATGGCTAGTTTAATGGGTAAATCGGCTTGGTATTCAGTGCCGTTATCAATACTCATTGGAATTCCGCTGTACTCAAATGCTGCAGGTATTGTACCAATTGTATCCGTTTTAATAGAGAAAGGTGCATCGTTAGGAACTGCCCTAGCATTTATGATGTCGGTAATAGGCTTGTCGTTACCCGAAATGGTTATTCTAAGAAAAGTGCTAACGCTTCCTTTAATACTAACTTTTATTGGAGTTGTTGGTGGTGGAATTATGATAGTGGGATTTTTATTTAATTTTATTTTTTAGGTTTCATTCAAGCAACAACAGGTATTGTATGAGTGATAGTGCTAGTATCAGCAATACTTTTCTAAGTGGAGGTATAATCAATATAACTCCAAAGGATGCTTACTCTGTGGCAAAAGATGGTAACGCAATTATTGTTGATGTTCGTGAACAAAGTTTTACTGCCTACAAACAATTCGATGTTCCAACTGTTATTTACAGTCCAATTAGCACTTTAGTAGATAATATGGCGCTTATCCCTAATGATTTTGCGGTTATACTTGCCGATTCTACGGGCATTCATAGTCACGAGGCTTTCATCATACTTAAAGATGCAGGTTATGGAAATATCGCCAATTTGGCTGGAGGAATTGTGGAGTGGGAGCGCGATGGATTACCAATTAAAGTTGACTATATGGAACAGTTCGATGGTTCGTGTACCTGTCAGCTAAAACCCCGAAATCGTTTAAAAAAATAATAATATGACTAAGATTCTAGTTCTGTGTACAGGCAACAGTTGCCGAAGCCAAATGGCACATGGATTTTTAAAATCGTTCGATTCTAGTTTACAGATTTACTCAGCAGGAACCGCTCCTGCTGCAAAGGTTAATCCCAATGCCATTAAGGTTATGAGCGAGGTTGGAGTTGATATTAGCCAGCATATTCCAACACACGTCGATAAATATATTGCCGAGGAGTGGGATTATGTGATTACTGTTTGTGGCGGAGCCAATGTAGACTGTCCCGTATTTACTGGAAAAGTAAAACAACGCTGGCACTTAGGCTACGACGACCCAGCCGAGGCTACTGGTACCGAAGAAGAAATCCTTGCCGAGTTCCGCAGGGTTCGTGATGAGATAAAGACCGGATTTTACTCTTTCTACAAAAGCCAGATTAAGAGAGAAAATAGTTGTGGGTGTGGTTGCGGTTGTAATTAATTTGAAAATTAGACAATTTGAAAATTTGATAATTATTACAAAACCGAATATTTATGAGAAATGACAAGGATAATGTTATAATTAAAAAGACTTTCCAATTTGCCCTTGAGATTGTTAGTTTTTGTGAATTGCTTGAGGAAAATAAAAAGTATGTTATATCACGACAATTACTAAAAGCAGGAACATCAATTGGCTCAAATATTAGAGAAGCACAAAACGCCGAGAGCAAAGCGGATTTCATCCATAAGGTAAAAATAGCAGCAAAGGAGGCAGATGAAACATAGTATTGGCTACTAATTTGTAAACATTCTCCATCTTACCCCTTTGATGAAAAGTTGCTATTAGAGTTAACAGAAATAAACAAGATACTCTCAAAAATCATCAGTACTTCTAAAACTCATTAACAAATTTTCAAATTGTCTAATTTTCAAATTAAAGACTATGCCCTCACAAAAACGACTCAAATTTCTAGACAGGTACTTAACCCTGTGGATTTTCCTAGCAATGTTTATTGGCGTATTTGCCGGCTGGCTTAGCCCTAGCGTTGCAGAGTTCTGGAATAGTATGTCGAGCGGAACTACCAATATTCCAATTGCCATTGGTTTAATTGTGATGATGTATCCGCCATTGGCAAAGGTAAATTACGAAGAACTTGGCGATGTTTTCCGAAACACAAAGGTATTAGGTTTGTCACTGTTTCAGAACTGGGTTTTGGGTCCAGTATTGATGTTTGCTTTGGCAATTCTTTTTTTCAAATTGTTTCCTGGCGAAAATAATGCCAACCTGCCGTATATGTACGGAATAATTATGATAGGCTTGGCGCGCTGTATTGCAATGGTTATTGTTTGGAACGATTTGGCCAAAGGCGATACTGAGTACGCCGCAGGTTTGGTGGCATTCAACTCCATCTTCCAGGTCCTATTTTTCTCGGTATATGCATACTTCTTTATTGCTATACTCCCTGGCTGGTTTGGAATCCCAACCAACACAAGCGTTGAGTCAATTACCATTGGACAAATAGCTAAAAGCGTTTTTATATACCTAGGAATTCCATTTATTGCAGGATTCTTAACCCGATTTGTTCTTATAAGGGTTAAAAGTATGGATTGGTATAATACCAAATTCATTCCTAAGATTAGCCCGCTCACTCTAATTGCCCTTCTATTTACAATTATTGTGATGTTCTCGCTAAAAGGCGAGTACATTGTGAAAATACCAATGGACGTTGTGCTTATTGCAATTCCGCTGATAATATATTTTGTAGTGATGTTTGTGCTCTCGTTCTTAATGAGCAAAAAAATTGGAGCAACTTACGAGCAATCCACCACATTATCGTTCACCGCAGCAAGCAATAATTTTGAACTGGCAATTGCAGTGGCAATTGCAGTATTCGGCATAAACTCTGGCGAAGCCTTTGCAGCAGTAATAGGCCCTTTGGTAGAAGTTCCTGTGATGATAGCATTGGTGAATGTGGCCTTTTGGTTTAAAAAATCGATTTTTGAGCGTTAAAATCAATCTATAAGTGAATGAAAAGGGAGCTGTTTAACAACTCCCTTTTTTATCATATCGTACCAATAATTGAGTTAACTTTGCCCAATAAATTGCTGTAAAAACAAACAAAATGCCCAAAGGTTATGATAATTAACAGTGAAGACATTAGCAGAATTGCAGTAATTACAAAGGAAAAACACATTTCCTACAAGGAGTTATTCCAAAATATTGCGCAATACTCTCAATTTTTCAGGGATAAAGGGTACAGGAAGGTTGCAATTTTCTCCGAAAACAGATTAGAGTGGATTTATGCTTTCTACGCTGCATTGAAGAATGGTTGTGTAGTTGTTCCTGTTGATTTTGCTGCATCTAACGAAGATGTGGCATATATTCTGAACGACTGTAAGCCAGAACTGATATTTACTAGCCAAGGACAAACTAAAGAGCTTTCTGCAATTAAGCAAAGTCTTAGTTACTCTCCAGAAGTTTTGGTTTTCGGAGAGTTTCAACTACCAGCTATTGAAATGACCGTTGAGCCAATAATACCCTCCAACGTGGAGAACACTGCGGTTATTATTTACACATCGGGAACAACAGGAAGTCCAAAGGGTGTGATGCTATCATTCAAGAATCTTTTGGCAAACATAAAGGCAGTATCGGAGGATGTGGTGATATTTACTCCGCAACGGCAAGTGCTGATGCTGTTGCCAATGCATCATATATTCCCTCTAGCAGGCTCTTTAATGGCTCCTCTTAAGGTTGGTGGAACAATTGTGATGAGCCCTTCAATGCAATCATCCGATTTGTTGGAAACTTTGAAGAATAATCAGGTTGCCATAATGATAGGCGTTCCACGATTATACGAACTGATTTACAAGGGTGTTAAGGCTAAAATTGATGCAAGCTTAGTTGGTAGAATATTGTTTCGCATTGTAAAACTAACCAAAAGTAAAACTTTAGGCAAGAAAATATTTGGTAAAGTACATCGTGGATTTGGAGGGCATTTGGAGTATTTAGTATCGGGTGGTGCTGCGTTAAGCAAGGAGGTTGGAGGATTCTATCAAACCTTAGGATTTGATGTTCTAGAGGGATTTGGGATGACTGAAGCTGCTCCTATGATTACATTTACCCGTCCAGGCAAAGTACTTATTGGCTCTCCAGGTCATCCACTACCTGGACTTACCGTTGAAATTCGCGATGGCGAAATTGTGGCGAAAGGTCCAAATATTATGCAGGGCTACTACAACAGGCCAGAGGAAACTGCTGAAGTTTTAAAGGATGGCTGGTTATATACAGGCGATTTGGGTCGTATCGATAAAAAAGGGTATCTTTTTATTACGGGTCGAAAAAAGGAAATTATTGTTTTATCGAACGGAAAAAATATCAACCCAATTGAACTGGAAGTCAAGTTGGAAAAAACATCACCCTGTGTTAAAGAGTCTGGTGTTTACCTATTCAACGATGCGCTCCACGCAGTAATTCATCCCGACTACAAAAGTTTATCGGATTTAGGAATCAAGAATCCAGAGCAGTATTTTAGGGAAACCCTTATGCCCGAGTTCAATAAAAACCTAAGTTCCTACAAGCGAATAATGCATTTTTCTCTTGTAAACGTTGAGTTACCCCGAACAAGATTAGGAAAACTTCAGCGTTTCAAACTTGAAGAACTTGCTGAAACTCCAAAAAAGAAAAAGGGCAAAGTGGAGCACCCCGATAATGAGGAGTACCGTGCAGTAAAATCGTTTATTGAGAGTCAGGTTGATATGGAGATATCGCCTGACGACCATTTGGAGTTTGATATTGCACTGGATTCCTTAGGACGACTATCGCTTATCGATTTTATCGAAACCAAGTTTGGCCTTAAGTTCGATAACGAAAAGTTGGTTCGTTTTCCTTCGGTAAAGGCAATGGTTGACCATATTAGGGAGCACAAACTATTCAACAAGGAAGAGGGAACAAATTGGACAGAGCTTTTAAAGGAGAAGGTTCACGTTAAACTTCCCAAGACATGGCCAACACAGAACTTCATCAAAAATATCTCGAAGGGTTTCTTTAAAATCTACTTTAAATTCAAGAGCGAAGGAACTGAAAATATTCCAGAGGGTCCCTGTATTATAGCACCAAACCATCAAAGTTATTTAGATGGGTTACTTGTAGCATCTTTTATAAAACGTAAAACATTCCGCTCAACCTATTTTTACGCTAAAAAGAAACACGTAAACAATTGGCTTGCAAGATTTATGGCTAGCAAGAACAATGTTATTGTAATGGATATTGATAAAGACTTGAAGGAGTCTATTCAAAAACTTGCAGAAATTCTTAAGAGCGGTAAAAAAATCATTCTTTTCCCAGAAGGAACACGAACGTATACTGGTGATTTAGGGGATTTCAAGAAAACTTTTGCCATTCTGAGCCGAGAGTTGAATGTTCCGGTTGTTCCTGTGGCCATTTCTGGTGCATTTAAGGCATTTCCTAGAGGTTCAAAGATACCTCGCCCTGGGACACCAATACGGGTTAGTTTCTTACCTCCTATAAATCCTGCTGAATACGAGTTGGATTCATTGATAGAAACGGTTAAGAGTAGTATTGAATCCAAGATTAATGAAGCATATTGAAAATACTAAGGAGTCGGGTTTTTAATCCGACTTTTTTATTTTTCCCATAGGGTATGAACCACTTCATGTATCTTATTTATGGAATAGCGTTATTCTAAACCCTTTAACCTTTAGAAGCACCCATGTGTTGGATTTTTTTCATATCATGGGTGTTTCGTTTGTTTTGACAAAGATTTTTTATTGTAAAATATTCGTAATCAATAATTTAAAACAATAAAATATGAAAAATTTAATGTCACTTTATTTCATTGTTTCCATTTTGGTTTTAGTTAACTCAACATCGGCTTATGGACAATCCGAGAATAAAATAAATCAGCCAGAATTAACTCCAAAAGTGTTTGCACCCGGCTTCATTTCAACCGGAATGTACGAACGCGATTTAGCCATTACAATGGATGGAAACGAAATTTACTACTCGCTTTTCCAAGGCGATTGGAACACAATTATGATGACCAAAAAAGTTAATGGTATTTGGCAGGAGCCAATTGTTGCCCCTTTTGCTAGGGATACAATGTTTTTCTTTGCATAGCCAGCGCTGGCAGTTGATGGCAATAAAATATTTTTCCTCTCTACCAAACCACGTAA
>CAZTVY010000030.1:0-15002 GCA_964617235.1 uncultured Rikenellaceae bacterium
GCGTGATAAACCTTAACTAAATCCTCTTTTACTTTTATAACATCAGCAATAGGCTTCTGGATTTTATTTCCAATCGAAGTATAGTCTGCTTGCGTTAATGTATAATTATATTCAGCAACATTTGTTTTTTTTGTCAAATCATCCAAGCCATTGAACTCGTCATTAACATCGCACCCTGCTAAAAATCCTGTTAGCAAAAGCGCTATTGAAAAATATATTAATTTTTTCATGGTGTTTATTGTTAGAATTTAATTTTTAAAGAAACAGAGTATGTTCTGCCAAATCCGTAGAAAACAGGTGATGTTTTCCAGTCGTGTTTAGCACCATCATTAGCATCTGTGATGTAAATAGCATCGAAAAGGTTATTTACATTACCTACAAAGGTAGCATCGAACTCACCAACTTTGAAACGGTAACTTGCATTTAAGTCGAACACATAAGCATCAGGTATTTGCCAAGGTTGTGCAAATGTTGCTGGATTTAAATTTGTGCTTACCGATGAAATGTTGAAATTTGCATAGTTCCGGCCATAGTAATTACCATCAATACCTAATTTAAAGCCTTTAAGAATTTCATATTTAGCTCCTAAGGCAGCAGTTGTTTGAGCAGAGTTACCAACATGAATGCCACCAATGCCTACTGTTACCCTTGCATGAGTTGCGCTTTGTGGCTCAACCACGTTGCCAGTAGCATCAACAGCCTGTCCAGATCTATTATAAGCATAACCAGATGCATCATCCTGCCAGTTCCAATCACCCAAAGATATCATACCATTAATTTCTAAATCTTTAATTGGTTTTGCAATAAAATCCAATTCAATCCCTTGGTGAAGTGCATTAACTCCTTCCAAGTTAACAATTGCACTTTCAGGATTATTAGCATCAACTGAACGAACCATTGTTTTGTCCTTCCATAGAGTCCGGTAAATATTTAAGTTTGCCTGAAGGTAAGTGGATGTATAGCCATAGCCAAATTCAATTGAAAAAGCTTTCTCGTTAACGGCTTTGGGGTTTGTAGAATTACTAATAGTTGAGTTTAAAAAACCTCCGCCTGAGAAGAATGGTGCACGAGAAATAGTTCCAATATTAGCAAAAACGTTGTGTTTATCGTTAATATTATAGTTTGCACCTCCTTTTACACTATACCCAAGGAAACTAATCTTGTCAGATTTAGCATCACTCTCATCATAGTAGAATCTATCGTAACGCCAATAGGTTGTATTAGAGCCTGACAATGCAACAAAAGCAGCTAAAGCATCTTTATTATATTCTGCTTGCATAAACACCCCTTCATTTAAAACAAATCCGTCGTAATCTCTATAAACAACATCGCCAACTTGTAACCTGCGAGTTTGCCAACTATTATCGCTTAACAATGGTCTAAGAGAAGTTGCATCAACAAAGAAGTCTCCACCGTAAAGATCTACCAATTCATTTGTGTGAACTCCTTTATAGTAGCGCAAATCAATACCACCATAAAAATCAATATCTTCAGTAATTTCAGTAGAATATGTTGAAAGAGCTCCATACCACATATGTTCATTCACACTCTTAGACATTGCCATTAGAGAGCCATTCTCACTAGTCGAATTTAAAGCATAAATTGCACCATAGTCAAAAGTGCCATCTTCTGACCTAAATGTAGGATTTGGAACACCATTCGATGCACCATACCAATTGCTTCTATCTGTGGAGGTATACCCTTGTCCGCTATAACCAAAACCTTTTCCAATAGACATATAAAGAGCTGTTGACAAGCTCGACTTCTCATTAATAGTCCAGAAGTGGTTCAAAGAAATCTGAGGTTTATGATATACATTAAAGGAAGATACTTTTCTTTGACCATTCATATCAAACCCATAAGAAGCATTATAACGATATTTATTAGGCTGCTTTTGCCATTCTGAAATCAGCAACTTGTCCCCAGGGCTAGTATTAGAACCATTGTTGCGTTGATTATGCCATTGAGGTGCTCCAAATGCGGTAAAAGATAATTGATGAGCATCGTTAATTCGCTTTGAGATATTAACAAAATAAGTATAAGATTCGAACTCTGTACCCTGTACATAACCATTACCTGAAGTTTTAGCACCTAATAGGGTTATCGCCCAATTATTTTCGGTTAATCCTGTTGAAACAGCAAATCCAACCTTGGTATAACCATCGCTACCTATTCCATAAGAAACATTGCCTCCCTTTTTAGCATCCGTTGAGCGAGTAACAATATTGATTGAACCACCTAGTGAAGGAGCTGCAACCTTAGATGCACCTAAACCGCGCTGCACCTGCATTGAACGGGTAACATCAGCTAATCCAGCCCAGTTACTCCAGTAAACTCCGCCCCACTCCATATCGTTCATTGGAACACCATTAATCATAACTGCAATGTTTGGAGATTCGAAACCTCTTAGGTTGATACGAGAATCACCAAATCCTCCACCTTGTTTTGTTGCATAAACGCCAGGCGTTGATTTAAGAACTTCAGGAAACTCCTGTGTACTTAATTTTTCCTCAATCTGAATTGGCTCTATTTTCGATAAAGCAACAGGAGTTTTACGAGCAATGGCTACTGAGGCAAAAACCTTTACCTCCTCAATGCCAATTTGCTCTGGATCAAGAGCAATAGCTCCAAGATCAACAGTTTCACCATCTTTAACTGTTACATCAACCTCTTTGTTTGAATATCCAATAAATTGAACCACAATTGTTTTTTTCCCAGCAGGAACATTCAGTGAGAAATTACCAAAAGCATCGGAAGATGCTCCAATTGTAGTTCCTTTAACAAGTACAGTTGTACCTATTAGTTTATCTTTATTACTAGCATCAACCACAACGCCCTTCACAACACCTTGCGAAAAGGCCATGCTGGAAAGTACGGCCAGCATAGTGGTTAACAAAATACTTTTAAAAAGTTTTGTCATAATTTACAGTAGGTTTAGTTAGTTATTGAAAATATAATTGTGTTAAGAGTTTTAATTGCCCAAAAATATAACATAAATTAACGCTGCCGACTGAGTTTATGTTAACCTTAAGCTAAACCGTCGCAAACGTTTGCAATATGCTAAAAGCGAGTGCTGCTGGCTATTTGGTCCAAAATACGGTCAGTAGCTCCCACCCCCGAAAGTACTAACTTTTTCGAATTACTACCCGCCTGAGTACAACTTTGTTCGTCGCTAAGAAGTAAATTTAGAAAATTTGACAGCTCATCGAGCGAATTGATAGAAAAAGCCGCTCTAAGTGCTATTAAATCTTTGGCTTCTTGGAATTTATGGTAGTTTGGACCAAAAATAATAGGAAGCCCGAAAGTGGCGGCCTCAAGGGTGTTATGTATCCCTACACCAAACCCTCCACCTATGTATGCAATATGCCCATACCGATATATAGACGATAGTAATCCAATGGTATCGACAATCAAAACCCTTGCGTTTTGAGGATTTACTTTTTGATTATGGGAGTAAAGAACTGTTTCAACTGTCAAGTTCTGGAGAATTGACTGAATATGAGAAGTATCTATTTCGTGCGGAACTATAATCAACTTAGCCTTCTGTGAGTTTTGTTTAATGTACCCTATAAGCAACTCTTCATCCTTAGGCCAAGTGCTACCCGCAACTATAACCTTTTCGCCATTGCAGAACTGCTCCACAAAAAGAATTGTTTTTGCCTCGGTTGCAACCCTTGCAACCCTATCGAACCTTGTATCGCCTGTAACTAAAACATTTCCAATGCCTATTCTGTTGAGCAAATCGTGCGAGTGCTTGTTCTGCACAAACAGGTACTCAAAGTTGAGCAGGAACTGACGGTACCAACCACCATACCATTTAAAAAATGCCTGGTTTTCCCTAAAAATTGCAGACACAACGTAAGTTGGGATATTCTTTTTCTTTAAGTTCCTCAGGTAGTGATACCAAAATTCGTATTTAACAAAAATAACCATCCGAGGATTTATTAACTCAATAAAATCCTTAGCGTTACGGTTGGTATCTATGGGGAGATAAAAAATATAATCAGCTCCAGAATAGTTTTTCCGAACCTCGTAGCCCGATGGCGAAAAAAAGGTAAGCACTATCTTTAAGTTGGGAAATCGGGTTTTTAACGATTCAATTAGCGGACGGCCTTGCTCAAATTCGCCAAGAGATGAGCAGTGAATCCATGCAGTTTCTGCCCCCTCAGGTATTGTAGATTTTACTTTCTGTCTCCAATTTTTGCGACCATTAAGCCAGAGCTTTGCCTTTACATTGAAAGGAGAAACTACGTTAACTAGCAGGATATATAAGCGAATACCAAGATTGTAGAGAAATACCATTGGCAATTAATTAGACCTCAAATTTATTGCTTGGCGTACAATTAAACAACTTTTTTCTGATAATTGCACTAAAATTGTAAGAAATAGACATTTCGGCAACTTCAGATATATTCAGCGTTTTTTAGTATTTTTATCAGATATATAAAATTGCAATATGATAAGCACCAATAAAAAGAAAATAGTAAACGACCCTGTCCATGGGTTTATCAACATAAATTACCCTCTTATTTACGATTTAATAGAGCATCCATTCTTTCAGCGCCTTCGGAATATTAAGCAACTTGGGTTAACATACCTTGTTTACCCGGGAGCAACACACAGCCGCTTGCAACACGCCTTAGGCGCCATGCATCTGCTCGATATGGCCATTGAAACGCTTCGTTCTAAAGGGCAAATAATAATGGAACATGAAGCGGAGGCCGCCTGTGCTGCCATTCTGTTGCACGATATTGGTCATGGCCCGTTTTCGCATGCACTTGAATACAGTATTGCCAATGGTGTTAGCCATGAAACCATTAGCAGGTGCCTTATGGAAGATATCAACAGAGAATTTAATGGCCGGTTAACCCTAGCAATTGATATTTTTGATGATAAATATCCGAAAAGATTCCTACATCAACTTATATCGGGACAACTCGATATGGACAGGATGGACTACTTGAAGCGTGACAGTTTCTTCTCGGGTGTTACAGAGGGCGCAATTGGCTCCGATAGGATAATAAAGATGCTTAATGTGGTTGACGATGAACTTGTGGTTGAAGCAAAGGGAATATACTCCATCGAAAAGTTTTTGATTGCCCGCAGGCTAATGTACTGGCAAGTTTACCTTCACAAAACAGTTGTTGCCGCAGAGCAGACCCTTATAAAAATGCTAAAACGCGCAAAAGAACTAGCAAAGCAAGATTTAGAAATAGATGCATCGCCAGCACTAAAGTATTTTCTTTTAAACGATATATCGAATGCAGAATTTAAGGGCTCATTGGAGAACAATCAAAATATCGCTTTACAAAACTTTGCATTACTGGACGATTCCGATATTATGGTATCGGCAAAACTTTGGATAAACAGCAAAGACCCTGTCCTATCAACCTTAGCAAAAATGATTACTAATAGGAAATTGCTAAGCGTAACGCTAAAAAATACTCCTTTCGATACGAAACAAATTGATAGTTTGCGTGTTAGTTTCATCAAGCTTTACCCTGAGCTAAAAGAATTCGCAGATTACTTTGTTTTTTCGGATTCATTAAGCATTAGCGCTTATCAGCCAGGCGATGAGTCGATAAAAATATTGTACAACAACGGGCAACTAACAGATATTGCGGAGGCTTCCGACATGCTTAATGCAAAAGCGCTTTCCAACGAGGTTAAAAAATATTTTATTTGTTACCCAAAGGAGTTGAGAAATATCTAGATTTAAATATTTAGTTTTGCACTTTATTAACATATTCTTAAGATGGAATTTACAGCACAAATTATAGCAGGCTTTTTGGGCGGAACAGTTGAAGGAGACCCAAATACAAAGGTTCACACAGTAGCCAAAATTGAAGAAGGTTTTACTGGCTCTCTTTCATTTCTTGCAAATCCAAAGTATATACCTTATATATATACAACAGGTTCATCCATTGTTTTGGTTAACAACGATTTTATTGCCGAACAACCAGTTAAAGCAACACTTGTACGAGTTAACAATGCCTACGAGGCATTTGCATCTTTATTGGACTTGTACGCGCAATCCAAGCAACCCAAAAGTGGAATTGAGGAACCATCCTTTATTCACCCAACTGCAAAACTAGGCTCCGATTTATACCTAGGAGCATTTAGTTATGTTGCCGAAGGTGTAACTGTTGGAAACAATGTAAAAATCTACCCACAAGTTTACATTGGAAATAAGGTAAAAATTGGCGACAACTGTATTTTCTATCCAGGAGTAATAATCTATGAGGAGTGCGTAATTGGGAACAACTGCATTGTGCATGCAGGAGCAATTATTGGAGCCGATGGATTCGGGTTTGCCTCAGGCGAGGATACCAACTACAAAAAAATACCGCAAATTGGCAACGTAATTATTGAGGATTATGTTGAAATTGGTGCAAACGCGACTGTCGATAGAGCTACTATGGGCTCAACAGTTCTACGCAAAGGCGTGAAGATTGACGACCACGTTCATATTGCCCACAACGTAGAGGTTGGAGAGAATACCGTTATGGCAGCACAAAGCGGAGTTGCAGGCTCATCAAAAATTGGCAAGAACTGTATGTTTGGCGGACAGGTTGGCATTAGTCCTCATATCAAAATTGCCGATGGTGTTAAGGTTGGTGCTCAGGCTGGCATTTCGGGCGATATAAAAAAGGAAGGAGCCATCCTACTCGGTAGTCCTGCTAGTGAAATTGGGAAACAGCGCCGATCCATGGCCGTTTACAAAAACCTTCCTGATATGGCAAATAAAATTGCCGAACTCGAGAAAAGCATTGAAGAGTTAAAGGCTCGATTAACGAATAGCTAACTAATCGTAAAGGATTTTAACGCCCGTTTAATTTATTTTCGTAAATTTCGGGCGTTTTTGTATTGATAAAAAAAGTTTTGTTGAACCAAATATAACTTATGGCTGATAAGCAAAGAACAATTAGTCAACCAGTAACCCTTACGGGTAAAGGTTTGCATACTGGAGCCGTGGTGGAGGTCTCCATTCATCCTGCAGAGGTTAATACCGGCATAATATTCCAACGTACCGATCTTGAAGGACAACCCAAGATTGAGGCTGTTGCCGATAACGTAATTGATACCTCAAGAGGAACAACAATTGCAATCAAGAATGTTAAAATAAGCACCATTGAACACATGATGGCAGCCCTCTCGGGCATGGGAATCGACAATGCACTTGTAAAAGTGAATGGCCCCGAAATGCCAATTATGGATGGTAGTTCAAAACTGTTTGTTGAAGCAATCGCAAAAGTTGGAACTGCTGAGCAGGGAGCTGAACGTAACTACTTCGTTATAAAGGAAAAAACTGTTTGGGTAGATGAAAAAAATAACATCGAGATTGTTGCCTACCCCGACGAAGGTTTCAGCATTGATGTTATGATTGACTACAATTCACGAGTGCTTGGACATCAATTTGCCAAACTTAAGCATATCGATGATTTTCAATCGCAAATATCACCCTGTCGAACATTTGTGTTTTTCCATGAACTAGAAATTCTCCTTAAGAATAACCTTATTAAAGGTGGCGATTTAGAGAATGCAATAGTTATCATGGAACATGAGGCCCCTCAGAATGAACTGGACAGAATTGCCGACCTTTTCAACAAACCACATGTTAAGGTTAAACCTGAGGGTATTCTTAACAACTTGGACTTACATTTCGATAACGAGCCAGCTCGTCATAAACTACTCGACATGGTTGGCGACCTATCGCTCCTTGGCCCAAGAATAAAAGGTAAGATTATTGCTATGCGTCCAGGGCATTGGGCTAACACCGAGTTTGCCAAAATGCTCCGCAAGCAGTACAAAAAGGACTTGTTAAAGCCAACTGCACCTGATTATAATCCCAATCAGGCACCACTAATGGACGTGAACCAAATTCAAAAAATTCTACCTCATCGCCACCCATTCCTGCTGATTGATAAAATTATTTCGATGGATGGAACTTCTGTAGTTGGAATGAAGAACGTAACCATGAACGAGGGTTTCTTTGTAGGTCACTTCCCCGATGAGCCTGTTATGCCTGGAGTTCTTCAAATTGAAGCAATGGCTCAAGTTGGTGGAATTCTTGTACTTAATACCGTACCCGATCCCGAAAATTACTTAACCTATTTCCTTAAAATTGATCAAGTTCGATTTAAACGCAAAGTTGTGCCTGGCGACACTATCCTGTTCCGTTGCGTTCTTAATGAGCCTATCCGCAGAGGAATTGCAAACATGACCGGACAGGGCTTTGTGGGAGATCAACTCGTAGTGGAAGGTGTTTTAATGGCGCAAATAACTAAAATGAAAGAGTAATGTCACATCAACTAGCATATATTCATCCCGATGCCAAAATTGGCAAGGATGTTACAATTAGCCCATTTGCTTACATTGCAGGAAATGTAGTAATTGGCGATGGCACTTGGATTGGACCCAATACAACAATTCTTGATGGTGCCAGAATTGGCAAAAATTGTCGAGTATTCCCTGGTGCGGTAATATCCGCAATACCTCAGGATTTAAAATTCCGCGGAGAGGAAACAACTGCCGAGATTGGCGATAACACCACCATGCGTGAGTGTGTTACCGTTAATAGGGGAACAGCATCGAGAGGAAAAACAGTGATAGGCAATAATTGCCTTTTAATGGCTTATGTTCACGTTGGCCACGATTGCAAAATTGGAAACGAAATCATACTCGGTAATGGAACTCAGGTTGCAGGCGAAGTAGAAATTGACGACTGGGCTATTGTTAGTGCACACAGCCTTATTCATCAGTTTGAGCGAATTGGTGCTCATGTTATGGTTCAGGGTGGATCAAAAATCAACAAGGATATTCCACCATTTATCATTGCAGCTCGCGAACCTATTACTTTTGCAGGTATTAATATAATTGGCTTGCGCCGTAGAGGTTTTACAGCTCAGCAAATCGGCGAGATTCAGGAGGTGTATCGCAACCTATATAATAAAGGTATGAATGTTTCACAGGCATTAACCTATATTACTGAGAATATGGCACAGACTCCTGAGCGAGATCTTATTGTTGATTTCATCAAGAACTCAAAACGAGGAATTTGCAGAGAATACACAGGCTCTGACCCCAATGAAGGACTTGATTTTTAAATCAGACTTGAACTATCTTGTTAATCGAATTAATTTCAAAACGAGAAAGGCTGTAGAAACTACAGCCTTTCTTATTGTTGAAATTAAGTTCCTAATTAGTTTACCTCTAAGGTATAAACCAGAGCTTCTACCTGACGTAAGTAATTACGTTTATTTGCACTTGGGGCATAAACATAAGCCTCAATATTTATAATGGTTTGACGCTTCTCGTCGAGCGTTGAGAAACTGATGAATGGACCACCCATTGGGTGTTTATAAACATCCCAAAATCCACGCAAAATTCCAAAATATCTGTCCTTATACATCATTGGGCTAAAGCTTGGGGGGAACACCTGCGAAGTAAACATATATGTTCCGTCCGTAGGGCCTGGAATCTGGTTCACAACTTCATCGCGTTTTTTAAGCAGATACTCTGCTGAAAATGTGTTTTTCTCAGTGTAAGGGAATTTATAGATAATTAAACCTTGACTAATTTTAGGTGTTTCGTGAGATATCCAAATAAAGTTATCGGTTTGCTTGCGAATAGTGTACCCCTTTGGAACTTTAATGGTTGCATTAAATTTCTGCTGAAGCACTGTGGCTATATCGCTCTCTTCATATTTAATGGCATTCTGAATAACCCTATCGCGCTCGGCCTGCTCGAATATAGCAACCAATTTATCCTTCTCCTTTTTTATAAAGTTTGAAATTGATGTAAAGTTTGGGCCAACTGCATATAGCACTGTTTGTGGCGAAGACCATACATCGCGCTTAAGAATGAACTTGGGCTCCTTAAACTCCGCCGAAGTTTGGTTTATGATAATGTTCCTATGTGACTTGAATATGTCAGTAAAAGCCTCTGGGGGAATAGAAATCATATCAAAAATTGGTTCTCGTTGAGGTAAATACGGGAAATCTTGGGTAAGAATCTCCTTATAATTAATACCAATAGAATCCGTCCAAAGAGGTTTTGGCAACACCAAAACTAATTCTCCCGCAGCGCCTGTAACGTTCGGGAGAAAACTAGTTTCTCCCTTGCTACCCTTTTTGCAGGAAAAAGCAGATGCAAGAACTATCACTATAGCAATATAACTTAATGTTTGCTTCATATTTATTATGTTGTATTAGTCAGTTTACTTTTTTAATCCTAACGAAAAAAGTGTTCAAGTATTGCAGGACAATTTATTAAAATTAAATCAATTTTGTTGGTTTAACTTACCAAGTTGCTTTTGTGTAACCCACAGCGTAATGCCTTGTCCAACACTCAAAACACTATCGATTTTCGGGTTCCAGCTTTGAATATCCTCAATAGTGCAACCATAAATTATTGCAATTTTATGCATGTTATCGCCACTTTTGACCGTGTGTACTACTTTTTGCTTTGATGAAGTACTGTCGGTAAACTCTTTTAACTCTTCAACTTTGGGTTTACTTGAATTTTCATAAATTAAACCCTCATTCTGAATAAAACTGTTGGTTTTACCTGAAGGAAGGCGAAGCGTTAATTGTGAAGAACCCATAGGGATATAATCGAGTTTGAAGGTAGGGTTTAAAAAACGAATAATCTCAATAGGAACATCAATAGACTTTGCAAGCACATTAAGATTAACGGCTTTTGCAACCACTACGGTATCGGTTTCGGGATATGATATTAATGGCTTGGCTGGCGATATACTATGACTGGCATAGTTTTGCATTACATAGGTTGCAGCAATAAATGCCGGCACGTAGTTTTGTGCAGCCTCTGGTAAGTTAGGATATATTTTCCAAAAATTCCTTTCGCCACCACTCCGCGCAATTGCATTTTTCACGGCTCCCGGGCCAACATTGTAGGCTGCCAAAGCTAATTGCCAATTATTAAATGTTCTGTAAAGATACTGAAGATAAAGGCAGGCTGCCTCTGTTGATTTAGCAGGGTCCATTCTTTCATCAACATACGAGCTTACATTCAAATTGAACATCTTGGCGGTGTTTATCTTAAACTGCCATAGACCTACCGCTCCTGTTTTGGAAACAGCCATTGGGTTTAATGCAGACTCAACTACTGCTAAGTATTTTAATTCAAGAGGTAGTTGATACTTGTCCAAATACTCATCGAATAACGGGAAGTACATCTCGGCCAAGCCCAACATTTGCGAAACCTGCTCTCTCCGCTCAATGGTATATATATCGATATATCGTCGAACGTACTGGTTGTAATCGTAATCAATGGGCGATTGCTTTCCTATTGCTGCAATATGGTACTCGTACATTAAATCCTGAGCCTTGCCAATTGTATCGGTAACTCTGGGATTAGCATCAACTTTAGGGAAAATCCTCAAAAAAACCAACTCGTCCACCATTTCCACTACTGGACAATTATCCGAAGTTTTCCGCTCGCCCTTAACGCCTCCCGCAAAAGTTAGCAGTTGACCAAGCAGAATTGTAAAAGTAAGTCCAATTTTCACATTAAAAACCATCGCAGCAATATTCTCCCAACACTATAAATTCAACAATCTACCGAAATACAACTACTTGAATAACTTGACAATATCGTTGCCATTTGCGTATAGCAGCAATGCCAGCAAAATAATCATTCCGGTTATTTGAGCGTACTCCATAAACTTATCGCTGGGCTTACGACCCGTTACAATCTCGTAAAGCAGGAATAGCACATGTCCTCCATCTAGCGCAGGTATCGGTAAAATATTCATAATAGCTAGAATTATTGAAAGAAGAGCTGTTAACCCCCAGAACGACTGCCAATCCCAAGTTGATGGAAATATCTTCCCTATAGTAATGAAACCGCCAAGCGACTCATAGGCTTTAGTATCTGTATCAAATAGCAATCGCAGTTGCTTTAAGTAACTTTTAATAGTGGTAAATCCACGCTTTATACCTGCAGGAATAGATTCAAAGAAAGAGTACTCCCTTTTATCAATCTCAAAAAAGTCCTTTAGTTCCATCATGGGAACAACCCCAACTATTCCGGTTTCAGGCACATTAAGGTCGATGTTAACCGTTTGGGTGTCGCGTAAAACGGTAATAGCCACAGTTTTGTTCTTGTTTTCCAGCATTGCGGTTTTAAACTCGTCGAAGAACTGCTTTGGTTCATTGTTAATTGCTACAAGTTTATCGCCCTTCATCAGTCCTGCTTTCTCCGCAACATCGTCCTTTCTTAAATCATCAACAATGAAAGGGAAGCGAGGCACAAAAATCATCGGATTCTTAACCAATTTATTTACCTTATCCTTAGCAACAAAAATTCTAACAGTATCAAGCCCTCTTAAGACTACAACCTCTCTATTTTCATTGAGCGTGATATCATGGACTACATGAAGAAAATTTTCAACCTCGCGGCCACTTACAGTTAGAATTTTATCGCCATTCTTAAAGCCAAGCTCCAAAGCAAGCGAATCGCAGGCCACGCCATACTTAACGTTTCGGGTTGCCAAGTACTCATCGCCCCAAGTAAATAGAATTGCGCTATAAATTAGTAATGCTAGAACAAAGTTAACCAGAACTCCGCCTATCATTATAAACAAACGTTGCCACGCTGGTTTAGAGCGAAACTCATAAGGCTGAGGTGGTTGTTGCATCTGTTCCTTATCCATGGACTCATCAATCATCCCCGATATTTTAACGTAACCTCCTAGAGGTAACCAACCTACACCATACTCGGTTTCACCACGTTTTACTTTGAAAAGCGAAAACCAAGGGTTAAAGAATAGGTAAAACTTCTCCACTCTCGCACCAAAAAGCTTAGCGAATAAAAAATGTCCCATCTCGTGAAGTATCACGAGGATTGATAAACTCAACAGGAACTGTCCGGCTTTTACTAAAATCTCCATTTTTACTTTTTATGTGATATTATTTCAACTGTTTTTATTCTTGCCTCGCTGTCGGATTGGGCATAATCCTCAATGCTAGGATTTTGCACATACGAAATTTTACCCATTGTTTGGGCAATAATATCCGACATTTCAATAAAGCTTATATCGTTTCTCAGGAACGACTCAACCACAATTTCGTTAGCGGCATTAAGAATGCATGGCATATTGCCGCCCTTTATCATTGCTTCGCGAGCTAATGCCAAATTAGGGAATCGCTCCGTATCGGGCTTCTCAAAAGTTAACTGGGGATAATCGGTAAAGTTCAACCTTGGAAAATCCGACTTAGCCCTATAAGGATAGGTTAATGCATACTGAATGGGAACGCGCATATCGGGTAAACCCATTTGTGCCTTAATGGAGCCATCCTCGAACTGTACCATTGAGTGAATAATGGATTGTGGGTGAATAACCACCTCAATTTGTTCGGGCTTTAACCCAAATAGCCACTTTGCCTCAATAACCTCAAGGCCTTTATTCATGAGCGATGCAGAATCGATAGTTATCTTATTGCCCATGCACCAATTAGGATGATTCAGCGCTTGGGCAGAGGTTACACATTGCAATTGCTCTTTTGTGAATTGCCTAAAAGGCCCGCCCGATGCGGTTAGTACAATTTTTTCGATTGGGCTATGCTCTCCTGCCAAACATTGAAAAATTGCGGAATGCTCGGAATCGACAGGGAGTATTGGCACCCTATTCTCTAATGCTAGTTTGGTAATTAGTTCGCCTGCAACAACCAGCGTTTCCTTGTTTGCCAGGGCAATTGCTTTGCCGGATTTAATTGCAGCAATTGTAGGTTCTAATCCTGCAAAGCCAACCATGGCCGTTAGCACAACATCAATGTTTGCCGATTTAACGGAGTCGATAATGGATTCTTTGCCTGTAAAAACTTTTATATCGGTATGTGCTAGTGCCTCTTTTACCGCATTGAAATTCTTTTTATTACCAATAACAACAGCATTAGGCTGAACCCTAAGTGCCTGTTGCACCAGTAATTCCCAGTTGTTTTGAGCAGTAAGTAGTTCAACCTGAAAAAGAGTTGGATTAGCCTCAACTACTTGTAGTGTTTGAGTACCAATTGAGCCTGTTGAGCCAAGAATTGCAATGCTCCTCATACGGCTTACTAAAAATTAATAAACTTTGCAGGGTCAACGGAGTGCCCATTCTGCCATAGTTCAAAATGAAGATGCGGACCAGTGGTTAGCTCACCTGAATTACCAATTATTGCAATGGCCTCGCCAGCCTCAACCCTATCGCCTTGGCGTTTGAGCAGTTTGCTATTGTGCTTGTAAACCGATATAAAGTTATTATCGTGCTGTATGCTAAGCGTATAGCCTGTTTCAAGAGTCCAGTTCGATAAAATAATTGTTCCTTTTGAAATTGAAAGAACAACCTCATTGGGGGCGGCAACCAAATCTATCCCGTAATGATAAACCACAGGATTGTAGCCATTTGTAACAACACCCTTAACTGGTGGTATAAAGTATATTGTTTTTTGCTTGCTATTTTCGGAATAATTGAAAGACAGGTTATACATCTCATCGGCCTCAATTTGCATCCGGAGCAATGAGTCTTCCTCGGATTTTGAGAACTCAATTGACTTGTATCGCTTAGAAGTATCGGGCTTACTCTCAACGCTATGCGGCTCTCCCCCGTTAAGAATAACATTAATATTGGAGTAATAGTCTCGCCATTGATTCAAGACCCTCTCAAGAGAGTCCACCTTTAGGGCATTCTGAACGTACCCTTTTCGAGTTTTACCATCGGGGTATCCAGGTATAAACTCTCTAATTGGAGTAAAAGCAATTAACACAGTAACCGAGATTACTAAAGCAATTGCGAAGCCTCCAAAGAAAATAATTACATTCATTCTGGAAAGGCGAAGTTGCCATACCTCCTCGAAGGTTTGGTCGTTATATATGGTTAGCCTATACTTATCCCATAAATTACGGAATATTTTAACCCTTTTCTTTTTCTCGCTCACGGGGATACATTTTTTTGAATCACCGCAAATATAGTTGAATTCTAAAAACGTTCTTTAAAA
>CAZTVY010000031.1:0-14904 GCA_964617235.1 uncultured Rikenellaceae bacterium
TTACTGATAATATAAATCACGATAAGGATGTCCTCCTTATTCATAACACATTTGCATCGGTTGATGAGTTGGTTGAACTAAACAGCATTTTCAGGAATACAACATTTGTAACCTGCCCTGAATCAAACTTGATTATAGAGGGAAAACTTCCCGATTTAGTTTCGATGTATAAGCATGGGCTAAGAATTGCCATTGGAACTGATAGCCTTGCAAGTGCAACTTCCCTTTCCATACTACACCACATCAAGTTATTGCATGATAATTTCACCGATATTCCTTTTTCCGAAATTTTAAAATGGTCAACGCTGAATGGTGCAGAAGCGCTGAATGTTCCCAACAGGTTTGGAAGTATCGAAATTGGTAAATCTCCAGGTCTGAACTTGATTACAAATTTCGATTTCGACAAGATGAGTCCTAGAGCTAATAGCGAAGTTAGGCGCTTAATCTAGTTTTATATAAACCTTCAACCAAAATAAGGTATCTTTGTTGTATATATAATCCACTGTTTTTTATGGCTACTTTTTTATTCGATAGTATTGTTTTTGGGCCAGTTCGTAGCCGTAGGCTAGGAGTTTCGCTTGGCGTGAATTTACTACCTACCGATAGTAAGGTTTGTTCGTTCGACTGTATATACTGCGAGTGTGGATGGACTCAGTCAATGGCCAGTGGAAATCTTCCTACCCGCAACAATGTGAGAAGAGCATTGGATAAGAAATTGGCAGAAATGCAGTTCAAAGGCGATGATTTGGATGTAATTACCTTTGCAGGTAACGGCGAACCCACTCTTCATCCAGAGTTTGCTGGCATTATTGATGATACCATTAGTGCCCGAAATAGCTATTTCCCAAACGCTCGAATTGCGGTTTTATCCAATTCAACAATGATTCATCGTTCCGATGTAATTAGCGCACTAAATAAAGTTGACCAGAACATACTTAAGTTGGATTCGGCATTCGACCACACCATTCAACTGCTGAACAAGCCAATGATGAAGTTCGATGTTAAATCGTTGGTAGAGCAATTAAAGCAGTTTAAAGGAAATCTTATCATTCAAACCCTATTTGTTAAAGGTACTATCAATAATCAAGTTGTTGATAATACAACTCCCGATGAAATTGGAGCATGGCTAAAGCTGATTGATGAGATTAAACCCCGAGAGGTAATGGTTTACACTATAGCTCGCGATACTCCAGCACAAGATTTAAAGAAGATTCCAATAGTTGAGCTTAGTAGCATAGCGATGCGTGTTGAGCAATTAGGAATACCTGTTCAGGTATCGTCGTAGATGGATGCCACATCAACAAAACGAATTTTAGTGAGTCCCTTAGGTTGGGGGCTGGGTCACGCTAGTAGAGATATTCCAATAGTTGATACGCTAATTAAACAAGGCCACACTGTAATTTTTGCGGCCGATAAACCCCAATGTTTGCTTATAAAGCAGCGATTTCCAAACCTTGAAACAATCCCTTTTCCTTCATTTCAAGTAAAGTTTAACAAATCAAAATTTCAGTTTTTCCCATTATTATGGGTAGCCTTTAGGCTTCCATTCTACAATATCTGGGAGCATTTTAAACTATATGGAATACTAAAAAAGCACTGTATTGATATTGTAATATCCGATAACCGTTATGGTTTGTGGAATAGAAAGGTAAGGTCAATAATTATTACTCATCAACTTAGAGTAATTCCGCCGTTCCCATTTAAATGGGCTATGCCCATAACGGAGTACCTAGTTAAATTTTGGCTAAAGCGTTTTGATGAAGTTTGGATTCCCGATTACCCAGATGAACAGAACGCTGCAGAAATTCTATCCAAATCAAACGGATTGACTAATCTTTGTTATATAGGACACTTGTCGAGATTCGACGGCGTTGATGCTGAAAGTGTTTTCAGTGGATTTCAAATGGTTGTAGTTGCTTCGGGGCCTGAGCCGCATCGTTCAATTTTTGTTGATATCAATGCAAAAATTGCTCAGCGATATTGCCTAAACTGCCTAATAATTGAGGGTCGACCCGAGAATGGTGTTATCCCTAGATGTATTGATGGAGTTTGGATTGTAGGTCACTTGCCCGATATGCAGTTTGCTTTAGCCGTAAAGAATGCTCAACACTTGGTTCTGCGAGGTGGTTACAGCACCATAATGGATATGCTTGCCTTGGGATTATCAGGATTAATTGTTCCAACACCAGGGCAAACTGAGCAAGAGTATTTGGCTGAACACTTATCTGTTAAAGGATTATTTCGCACGGTAAAGCAGTCCGAGTTATTGAATATTGATATTGATATGATGCGAAGTAATCGGGTTAATAGTTGCATTAACACTCAATTACAAGAAAGGATAAAGCAACTATAATTTTTTAGATAAGCTGAACTTTGTAAAGGTTTCCATTACATTCTGAACGTATGTTTTGGAAACTGGCAAAGAAATTAACGACTGAACATCAAGTTCAAGGTTGAGTTCATCTTTATCCTTACGGAGTATTTTTACTTTTTCGAAGTTTACCATATAGGACCGATGGCAGCGAATTACTTCTGTACCCTTAAATGCTTCTTCTAAACGTTTTATGGTATTGCGCAAGGTAAAACGTGAAACTTTATCTTTATCAGTATAATAGATGTTTACATAATTATCGGCCGACTCCAAGTAGAGCAAACTTTCCATTTTAAGCGAAAAGCGTAACTCTCCCTTTTCGTCATGGAAAGGAATCATATTTTTTGATGAATCAATACTAGCAGGATTTTCCGTGAGTTTTATAAGTTGATTTTTCTTTTCTTTCCAGGAGAAGTAAAGCCAAATTACCGAATAGGGTAGCAGAAGAACCAGCGCAGTGTTTTTTGCCGATATTTTAAAAAGGTCGAGAATAAAACGGCTGTCGTGAATAATAAATTTTTCGAATACTGTATAGAATAGAGCCATGAAAAAGACCTCGGCAATTGCCCAAACCAAGTAATTCCATATAAGCAATGTTTTCCGCTTGGATACTTGGTACATTATTATGCGGCTTATAACTACAACCAGAACGCCTGTAAGTATAACAAGGCTAGAGTATGCAAAGAATTCCCACTCTGTAATTTCAAACCAAGTTTCGGAGCCAAAAGGGGCGTATATATTGATAAAAACCAAAGCAAAGGCTGCGGTTAGTATTATTAACCTAACAATGTTGCCTTTATCGGTAAGGTACTTAGGAAGTGGATTAGAAAAATCAGTCATCACAAAGCTCTTAAACATTCAAAGGTAGTTAAACTCAACAAATAAATCCTATCTTTTTAGTTTGCTCATTATAAAGCAGGAAATATTTCACCCCGCAAATATAAAATTCACCCCGTAATGATGTGTTTTGTCCCTTCTGTTTTTCTGATAACCCTCTAATTTGCATTGCTACCGTTTTAGGTTGTTGATTTGCATCAAAAGTAAATCAGCAATTATGGAATTCACCAAAACGTTCAATCAATTAAAGCAGGTATTTTCGCTAAATAGCGAATTCATTCCAATATCCGATTCCAATATTCATATTCGTATAATGAAGTTTACTAGCACTTCGAGTCTTGTTTTGCCTTCCAATGGTATAGACGAGCAAGCGTATTTCCATCAAGCAATTGCAACTAACGATGGGGCAATTCCCGAGAATAAAACGTTTAGTTACCCTGTTTTTGTTTCAAACTCTAACAATAAACACCGTAAGGCTATAATTCTTTTACACGGATTAAATGAGAGGAGTTGGTTAAAGTACCTTCCTTGGGCTTACTATTTGGCAGTTAGTACCAATAGACCGGTGATTCTTTTCCCCATATCGTTTCATATGAATCGAAGCCCCGAGAACTGGGCGAATCCTAGGGCAATGATGCCCTTGTTGAGCAAAAGGCAGGTATCAGGAAATCCCGAAATGCTAACTTTTGCCAATGTGGCGTTAAGTCAACGCCTGAGCGACGACCCTTTACGTTTTTTTGCATCGGGGAAGCAAAGCGCCGAGGATATTGTTCAACTGCTAGAGATTATTAAGAATGGAGAATATTCATTATTGGAGAAGGATTCTCAGGTTGATTTCTTTTCATACTCCATTGGAGCATTCTTGTCTCAAATTTTATTTCTGGCAAAACCTAAAGGATTACTAACCAATTCAAGATTATTTATGTTTTGCGGAGGAGCCCATTTTAGCGAGATGTTTGGAACATCGAGGCTGATAATGGATAGTTATGCTTATGCCAGTTTGCGAAAGTACTATTTGAACGAGTTTTTAAAAGAGTTAAAAATCCGAACACCATTCTCGGTGTACATTCAAAAGAGTGAACTTGGCGAGGCATTTTTGGCAATGCTTTCTCCTGAGACCAACAGTGAATTCCGCGAAAGCAGGTTTCAGAGTTTAAGTGAGCAAATCCGAATAGTATCGCTCAAAAGCGACAAGGTTATTCCGTCGAACTATATTCAATCTACCTTTGCGAGTATCAGAAATAAGTTTAAAGGAATTGTAAAGGAACTCGATTTTCCGTTCGATTACTCACATGAGATTCCATTTCCAATATTGGGTAATAATAATTCTTATTTGGTTGATAAAGCCTTTAACGATGTTTTTACTCCAGCTGTGGAATTCTTAAGGTAGCGTTAAATGAAAAGTTCTAAAACCGTTTCTCCTGACTTTGGGTTAATGTGGTAGCAGTTGATATCCAAAGCCATTGCTGCATTTATGTGCTCAGCGGTATCGTCAATAAAAAGAGTTTCGTTTGCCAATAAACTATTCTCGTTAAGAACTCGTTTGAATATTTCGGGATTAGGTTTTCGTAATCCAACCTCGTAGGAGTAGTAAACTTTATGGAAGAAATGTTTTAAATCTTTTCCGTTTGTTAGGTTCATTAGTTTTTGGTTGTAAATCTTGCTGTGGATTATGTTTGTGTTGCTAAGTAGAAATATTTTGTAGTTGGGCATTAAATTCTCCAGTAAAGTTAACCTTTCGATATTCCATTCTAACAGAAGTGCATTCCATGCAAAATCAATATCGGCATTGGAAAGTGGAATATTGATATGCTGTTTGAGCATGGCTCTAAAATCATCTTCCGATATTAAACCACAATCGAGTTTGTTGAAAAGTTCTGTTTGCGATGTTAGAGTAAACAGGTTTTCTAGGTTGTTTACGCCTAGTTTCTTAAACTCATTTAATGTTTTTTGATAATCGATATCTAAAATTACACCGCCCAAATCAAAAATAATATTCCTGATATTTAGGTGTTTATATGGTTTAAATGTGAGTTGTGGCATAAATTATTTTGGTTGAGTGTTGAAAAATTGAATGCAAATATGTAATATTGCACTCCAATTTAAAAATCGATTAGCGATTTTTCAGGGCCCATAGCTCAGCAGGTTAGAGCATCTGACTCATAATCAGAGGGTCGCTGGTTCGAGCCCAGCTGGGCCCACAGAAGCCACCGAAAGGTGGCTTTTTTATTTTCAGGAGCTTAGAGTAATTAATTACCATTCAATCTATTTTTTAGAAATATGCTTAAAAATATCAATCGAAAGCTGCATTTGTCATTTAAAATTTAAATCAAAAAGTATACTTTTGTTTCCAATTCTTTTAATAAAATCACCTTTTAACATATTGGTACTATGAAGAATATTTTGATTGTTGGAGCTGGCGGACAAATTGGTTCTGAGTTGGTTCCTCATCTTCAAAAAATATATGGTAACGACCATGTAGTTGCAACCGATATTAACTGCAACTCCTGCCTTAAACTTGCCGAAAATGGTCCTTTTGAGGAGCTCGATGCACTTAATGCTGAGCGATTTGTTGAGATTGTAAAGAAGTATAAGATTGATACAATTTTCAACCTAGTTGCACTACTTTCTGCTACTGGCGAGAAAAATCCTCAATTAGCGTGGAAAATCAATATGGGTGCCTTGATGAACTCATTGGAAATTTCTCGTGAATTCAACTGTGCAGTGTTTACTCCAAGTTCAATTGGTGCTTTTGGCCCAAGTTCACCGAAGGATAACACTCCTCAGGATACCGTTATGCGCCCATCAACCATTTATGGTGTTTGCAAGGTGACTGGCGAAATGCTTAGCGACTACTATTTCCAACGTTTTGGTGTTGATTCTCGTAGCGTACGTTTCCCTGGCATTATATCAAATGTAACGCTACCTGGAGGTGGAACAACCGACTACGCTGTAGAGATTTACTATGGAGCAATTCAGCAAAAGAAATTTACCTGTCCATTGCCACAAGGTACTTTCCTTGATATGATGTACATGCCCGATGCGTTAGATGCTTGTGTTCAACTTATGGAGGCAGACCCATCAAAACTAAAGCATCGTAACAGTTTTAACGTAACGGCAATGAGCTTTGAACCATCACAAATATTCGAGGCAATTAAGAAACGTATTCCTGAGTTCACAATGGAGTACAATGTAGACCCAATTAAGAAAGCAATTGCAGATAGTTGGCCAAATTATATGAATGATTCCTGCGCTCGCGAGGAGTGGGGTTGGAATCCAAAATGGAACTTAGAAACAATGACCGACGATATGCTTAAGGTTATTGGCGAAAAATATGCTAAAGGTTTACTAAAGTAAACTTTCAAAAGGTATCATAAAGAAAAAAGAGGCTCACGCCTCTTTTTTCTTTATAATCGGATTCCCATCACTAAAATATCGTCAAGTTGGTCGTATGGGCCAATCCATTGGTCAATGGTATCGTCAAGGATTGTTCTTTGCTCAGACATCTCCTTTTCGGAGATTTTAAGTAGAAGTTCCTTGAAATTTTTGGCCATAAATTTTCGATTTGAGTTCCCTCCAAACTGGTCCACATAGCCATCGGAGAACATATAGATACAGTCGTTTTTCTGAATTTGTATCTCGCGAAGTGTAAATGAATCTTTTTCGTTGATATGAACCCCAACAGGCATTTTATCACCCTTATACTCTATTAGTTCTTTATTTCTAATAAGGTAAAGCGGGTTGTAGGCGCCTGCAAAGAATAACGTATTGGAATCGTTATCAATTACACTTAACGAAATATCCATTCCATCCTTAGCCTCGTGTTCTTTTCCGACCTGCGATAGCGCTCTTTTTATATTGCTTCTTAGTTCGTTTAGTAGTATGTGTGGGCGAACGTCATCGGTGTTTTTAACTATCTCGGTAAGCAGTGTTATGCCTAGCAAACTCATAAAAGCACCAGGCACTCCGTGACCCGTACAATCGGCTGCCGCTACAATTACTTTGTTCCCTTTTTTCGACATCCAGAAGAAATCGCCACTAACAATATCGCGTGGTTTTAGTAGGATGAAGTAATCTTTCAGAACAGAATCAGCCACCTCTTTGCTTGGCATTACTGCGGTTTGTATTCGGCGAGCATACGAAATACTTTTAATGATATCTTGGTTTTGCGATATAATTTGGTCGCGTTGCGATGTTATTTCGTCACGCTGTGCCTCAATCTCCTCCTTCTGCTGGAGAATCTCCTGATTCATTATTTTGAGTTCATCGCGCTGTTTTTCAATGTCATTTTTCTGCTCCTCAATGGTTTTTGTTCTTTCCTTTACCTTTTGCTCTAGAATTTGCTTTTCCTTGATAAGATTTCGCTCTCGAATTCTGATGAAAACAGCAACAAGTGCAATAAATATTGCTATAGCAAGAATGTAAAACCAAATTGTTTGGTAGAATGGAGGTTTAATGCTAAAAGGGTATTCTTTTATATCGCTTAAATTTCCCATTGCATCCCTAGCACGAATTTGAAGAATATGGTTTCCAGGAGGAAAGAATGGAAAATCCTTTTCGGGAACATTGCCCCAATCTGTCCATTCGGACATAACCCCTTCTAGTTTATATTGGTATTCTATGCCTTTTTCTTTTAAGTAGAATGGGGCTGCTAGTTTAATTTTAAACGCATTGTTGTCCGATTCCAACTTCACATAGTTGGTATTAAGACTATTCCCCGATTTATCTAAAACTTGTTTAACGTAAAGGTTAACTGCTTTTAGGGTATCGTTTTGCTTGGTTGCATTAATTCTGTATAGTTGATTAAAGCCATTTACTACCCATACCTCGCTGCTATCGGTGTAGCTTACATAGTTTACCCTGTCGAGGAGGCCAATATATTTTGCGATTCTTTTATTCTGTTCGGTTTTTGGGAAGTCGAGCCAAATTTGCCCAGACCTTAACCAAGTTTGCTGTGAGTTGGAGTAGAATGCTTTGTAATTTGCCTGTTGGCTATATTCAGGATGAATCCCAATGCTATCGGCAAGTTGGTAGAACTTATATATGTTGGTAGGGGTTATAACCAAATAGTCTGTGTTTATCTTACGTATGATAGGCGATACAACTGTATGCTCTCCTTCCGAAATGGTTACCAACTTAGGACTACTTGAGTTGATGTTTGTTGCCTTGTATAGTTTATAGTCCGTAGTAAAAACAATCTCCGACTCTGATATCTCCGATATCGAAGTAATTTTCTCGTTATTAATATTCAAAAGAGCTTTTGATATTAAACTACCACCTTCGGACTTTACTTGGTAAAGAGTGCCCCACGAGCCAATGTATAAGGTGTTTTTGTCAAAAATGCTGGGATTGACACTAAAAATATACTCGTTAGGAATAATAGGTTTTGGCTGGGATAAGGTTACATTGTACAAACCAGTACTAGAGGCAACTAAAAGATTATTATTCCATGTTTGAACGGAATTTATTTTGCCACTTATTCCCTCTATTTTCTGATAAATAAAATTTGTGGAGATTAATTTTCTCTCGTTTCTCTTAACCACAGTTTTTGAATATTCAACTTGGTCAACCTCTACTGTTTGGGTATTATTTTGCTCAGCAGTAACCTGCTCTGTTCGCTCCCCACCGAAAATTCTAGAGAATAGGCCTTTTTTTCTCTCTGTAACGGGTTGTTCTGCACTCTGGGTCTGAACCGTTTGCTTAACTTTTTTTACAACGGGTTTCTTTGTGGTGTACTCAACGGTTTTTGTGGAGTAGTTCTGTGATTCGTTCAGTTTGTACAGTCCGTCGCTGGTGCCAACGTATAAGGTACCATTAAATTTAGCTGTGGATAGAATATTCCCTCGCAATCCCGATATGTGGTGGAACGACGAAATTGGTACGGTTAAATCAACCCTCGATATACCCATTCCATGTATTAACCATAGACCTCCGCTTCCGTCTTTACCCATTGCAGTAACTTCGTCGTCGGGGAGTCCACTTGAGTAGTTAATAATTTGGACTGTTTCTCCTGTATTGATATTTACAATTACACATCCGCCAATTAAAGTTGAAAGGGCAATGGTTTTGTTGTCTAGGGCTATTCCGCCAGTTAAGTAGCTTTCATCAATGTAATTTTGGTCTTTGATGAAGATTGGCGAAAAGTTACTGCCATCGAACTTGAATATATTATTTGAATTTGTTCCAATAATTTGTACATCATTGTGTTTAAAGGAAAATGAAATCTCACTATCACCTATACCTGAGGTGTTAATTTGAGTAGCATCCTGTTTGTGAATTCTAAAAATTGAGGATTTATTCTTAACAATGAAAAATTGTTCGCCAACATTAAACATGTCGGTTACAATCTGCGTGCTATCCGTCTCGGTGTAGTAATTTTCAACTTTAAAGGGCTCTACTCTTCTAATCTTATAAATTCCGTCAACTCCAGCGGCATATAGGTTATTATTAAAGTGATGAAAAAGGTAGAAGAGTTCCTTGCCGTTCTGCTCAATTGGAACGTAAACATTTATGCCTTTTAAATTCTTCTTAAAATAGCCCAGTTCCTTATCGCCCCCAACGAATAGTTTATCCAGATAGGTTATTGCCATTGGCTGTCCGCCAATCGGCATCCGTTCCCAGTTATAACCATCGAAGCCGAATGCTCCGTTCTGGTTTAGAATATACATCATACCATTGTCGCCCTGAATAACCTGATAGTTCTGGGCACTCATACTTACCGGAAGGGTGTAGTTGGTAATAAAGGGAATTCCTTTTTGTGCAAACCCCGATTTTAAAACCACTGAAAGTACTAATATAATCAGGGTTTTTCCGAAAGATAGCTTGTAATTTTTCATATCATCCAAATAAAGGGAAAGGCTATTAAATTACTAATTTTGAATACAATATCAATGTTTGAGGGATTTTTTTACACAAAAACAGCAATAAATAAATAATTTGATGTTTGGGTTGTACATAAATGGACGATAATTCTGCCATATTGTTAAAAATATTTACTTTTGCACTTTAATTATGAGCGCACATACATTTCCATATCACTTTCATCGATGTTGCTAGTAAGCTAGCAAGGCTAAGCCTTTAGCCATTTATCACTATACTATTTATTTTTGTTCAGTTCAAATTTTATTTACCATGGATAATAAGCTTTTTATATACAATACAATAACCCGTAAAAAGGAAGAGTTTCAGCCTGTAAATCCGCCCCACGTTGGATTATATGTGTGCGGTCCTACTGTTTATGGCGACCCACATTTAGGTCATGCACGCCCCGCAATTACTTTCGATTTGCTTTTCCGATACCTTCAGCATTTAGGTTATAAAGTGCGTTATGTGCGTAATATTACTGATGTGGGGCATCTTGAGAACGATGCCGATGAGGGCGACGATAAAATTGCGAAAAAAGCACGTCTTGAGCAGCTTGAGCCTATGGAAGTGGTGCAGTACTACACCAATCGATATCAGGATGCAATGAAAATGCTTAACGTTAAATCGCCAAGCATTGAGCCACGGGCATCGGGTCATATTATTGAGCAGATAGAGTTAATTAAAAAAATTATTGACAACGGATTTGCCTACGAGAAGAATGGTTCCGTTTACTTCGATGTGGTTAAGTATAATGCAAAGCATAACTACGGTAAACTTTCGGGCAGAGTGCTGGACGATTTAATGGCCAACACCCGAACACTGGACGGACAGGATGAGAAGCAGAACCCATTTGATTTTGCACTATGGAAAGTGGCCAGTCCTGAGCATATTATGCGTTGGCCTTCGCCTTGGAGCAATGGGTTTCCTGGTTGGCACTTGGAGTGCTCTGCTATGAGCACAAAATACCTAGGCGAACCATTCGATATTCACGGTGGAGGTATGGATTTACTTTTCCCACACCACGAGTGCGAGATTGCCCAAAGTGTTGCAGCCAATGGTAAGGAGGCTGTTCGTTACTGGATGCATAATAATATGATAACCATTAACGGTCAGAAAATGGGCAAGTCGTTGGGGAATTTTATCACTTTGGAGGAACTATTTACAGGTTCACATAAGTTGCTACAGCAGGTTTATAGCCCAATGACAATAAGGTTCTTCATCCTGCAAGCTCAATATCGCTCTACCTTGGACTTTTCCAATGAAGCATTGCAGGCTGCTGAGAAGGGTTTGGCTAGGTTAATGGCTGCTAACAGAATACTCGATAAGGTTAAACCGTCAGATAAATCGTCGGTTGATGTAAACGATTTAACCGCAAGGGTTTATGAGGCTATGGGCGATGATTTGAACAGTCCCATTGCAATTGCAGCGCTTTTTGATTGGGTTAGAAACATTAACTCACTTGCAGAAGCGAAGGAGACCATTAATCAGGCTGACTTGGATTACTTAAAGCAAAACTTCCGAAGCATTGTTTTTGATATTCTTGGCTTAACCGATGAGCAATCGGCCGGTGGCTCAAAGCAGGCTGAGTTAACATCGAACCTTATTGATATGCTCTTGAATATGCGCTTGGATGCAAAAGCGCGTAAAGATTTTGCTACTTCGGATAAAATTCGCGATGAACTTTCAAAAATGGGAGTTGTGGTACGCGATAGGAAAGACGGATTTGACTGGGAGATAAGTTAAAGAAAAAGCCCTGTAAAGGGCTTTTTTATTACTTTGGAATTCCTTTATTACGCTTTATTTCATCAATAAAATACTGTTTATCAGGCAACGGCGACCTTTCCAGATTGGCAAACCAGAACTTAGCCTTTTCATTATTATTCTGAGTCTGATAGATTACAACTAAATGGTAATAAGCATATCCATAAACGTGGGTTGGGTATGCAGGAATAGCTTCAACAACCTTTGCAAAGCACTCAATGGCTTTATCTATTTTGTTTGATGTGTAGTATTCCATTCCTTGGTTAAACGTTCTTATATCGGCGTTCAGTTTGTCGTCCAGAATGATTCCGCGGAAACTAAAACATGATTTATTGCAATCTTCCACTAGGTTAAGGGTTCTTAGGTCGGAGGGTACATATGGGAATATCAGTGTAAACGATAGTTTCTCGCCTTTCCTACTAAAGCTATGGTTATTTGGACAGGTTGGAATACCAACCGATTTTTTAAGAACAAAACGTTGCCGTGTTTGTGGATTTTCAATATAAATATTCTTGTCGGCACAGAACCAACCACCTTTGTCTAACTTATTCTCTACTGTAAGGTTTACCACTGTAGAGTCGGCATAAAACGAAATTTTATCGATTACAAGTTCTGGGTGTGAAACCTCTGCCACCGAAGGGTTTAAAACCACCCGTTGTGCTTGTGCTACTCCAAGAGTATAAGTTATGCACAGTAGTATTAGTAATTGTTTCGCCATTTTCATCAAAATAAATCGGGATTAGGAACACCCTAACCCCGACTAAGATAACTATAAATGCAGTAAATTAAAAATGGTAGTCAATACCAATTGCAAAACCTAGGTTTGTTCTGTTATAAGTTTCTTTGGCGGTTGGTATACCATATGCAGAGTAGTCGATGTTTTTTGCGTCGGATGTGTACATGGTGTAAAGCATACCAAGGTTAACGGTCATTTTTTCAGTTGCCTTAAATGCTCCACCAAATCCAACGGTGCTTGATGTTAAGCTATGGCTTAAATCGGTCTGATAACCAGTACCCACCCCAGTTTTTGTATATAGATATCCAGCAGAGATAAGAATTTTATCTGTGATATCATATTCGCCACCAAGAGCAATTTCGTATAGGTTTCCGTCAATTTCTTTCTTTTTTCCAGGAGCAGATTCAATGGTTGCCTCTTTATCAAAATAGTAATGGGCACCAGCACTAATTCTAAGTTGAGGAAGAACTTTATATCCAATACCGATAGAAAGAATTGCTGGAATGTCGCTGCGGAATTCTGCCTCATCGGGGAACATTCCTGTACCATCAACTTTGGTTTTGTTTTTTAGCGTGAGTTTAGTTCTGAACTCATACTTTAAGCCAATATTTAGTTTTTCACCAAAAGTAAAGTTTGCTCCAATGATTGGGGTGTAACCGGTGCCTGTTTGTTCTGCATCAACATCTTTATCGGCAGTTGCAGTTGCATTAGCAGCCATAGTTGTTGATTGATTGCCATAGTTGTTAGATGCTCCGGCTAAGAACTGTTGTGCTTGGAATATGGTCATTGTAGAAGGATTGCCTCCTAGGCTAGTAATAGTGCCTTGAATTGTTGCAAGTTGATCGCCGATTCCATAAGAGGCTCCATCTGACAATAGTTCTGAACCATCACCTGTGGAATAAGTCTGAATATATGTCGACAGACCTCCAAGTTGAGTCGACACACCTCCAAGGTAAGTTGCTATATCTGTGAAAAACTCTGTAGCACTTACCATTGCACCAGCATATTTAGTTTGTAATGCTGGACTATTTATGGTTGCAGGAATGTCGGGGTTAATCATTATATTTTTTAAATAACCATCGTAGGTATTTTTTGCAAAAATCATTCTAGCACCGAGAGAAACAGATATCATATCGTTAATAGCATAGCTGGCATTTACCTGTGCGCCCCAGAATACGCTGCTTCCTTCAAAGTTAATATCGGCAGAGTAGTTTGTTGTTGGTATGTTGTTTAGCGAAAGGGATGTTGGAATAGCCGAAACAGGAATTTCAAAACTTGGCAAACCAGTGTCGTACTTTGCAGAGCCACCACCAGCATTAGGTTGGAAACCAAAACTTAATGCAATTTTATTCTTTTTGTAAACTGCATAGAAATCAGGGAAAGCAGGCACTACAACGTCTCCAACATACTTGCTTTCTTTTAAAAGAGGGAACTTATTTTCAATGGTTTTCCTTTGAAATAGGGATTGATTGCTGATTGATATGTGAAAACCATCAGCTAATTTGGTTAACCCTGCTGGGTTATAGTAAACAGCATCGATATTGGTTGATGCATCGCGTGCAAGCATTCTAACATACTGTGCACTTTGGTTTGCATTGGTAACAATACCACCTGCAAAAACTGTTGTGCTAAATACGCACAAAATCAATAGAGTAAATAGTTTTTGTTTCATAGTCCCAATTTTAGGTTAGTTATAAAAGTTAAAAACAGATTATACGTTTGTACAATTGCGGATGCGCAATGCTCATTGCGAGTCCAAATAATTTGTGGGAATTATTAAAAAATCAAATACGAAGAAAACGTACCAAAAAACCCTCCTGTAAGCCTAGGTTTAATGAACTAAACAAGGAGTGTGAGGTGTGTGCGAATTGTATAAAAAACTTAGAAGAATTACTGCTGAATAGCGATATAATAAGTCGGTACTTCCTTTTTATTCGACGCAAAAAGTGTAGCAACGGTTTCGATAAAAACCGCTTTGCAAGGGTAACATAAGCAATAATTGCCAAAAATACTTTTGCCCTGCGCATCGAATTCAGGGGTTTAAAATGTTATGCTAATTTAGCAAATTAATGAAATTATGCAAATATGTAAAAAAACTATTAATCGAACGTTTTAAGAACGATTTTTTTAAAGTGATTACAATTTTTTTATCCCGAATAATCTTTTTAACTTGTTTGATGTCTAATTTATTAGTTTTTCACATTAGTCGTTTAGTTAAGGCTATTTTGCTATTTAGTAAGAGATTCCTGCCTTTGCAGGAATGACAGTTGAGACGGTTGGTCATTCCTTGTCATTCCGCACTTGATGCGGAATCTCCTTAACAAAACGACATTAA